>NZ_PIQS01000003.1 GCF_003048405.1 Campylobacter concisus
GTATTAAAGAAAATAGGGATTTGATTGGACAAAATAGATCACTTATTGAAAAAAATAAACACGATATCGAAAAAAATACAAAAGACATCATAACAAATGTTGAAAAAGTAGATATCGATTTGGAAGACTAAAATTTCTGATTTCTTATCTCGGCTATTAATAAATTTGCTAGAATTTTTTATTTAAGATTTTAGCAAATTATTTTTTATTTGAAAATTTTATATTTATTGTATTCTTCAGCTAGTAAAAGTTATGTATGTATTTCTTATGGGCGCATGTATAAAAAATTTATAGTTTTTGAAGAAGAATCTTAATTTTTAAAAAAATAAATCAAGATTTTATGCATCAAGCTGCTTCATTAAAAGCACAAGCCCTATTCTATCCTTTACATTTAGCTTACTATAAATCGAGCTTGTATGTGCTTTGACTGTTCTTAGTGTAATACCTGTTTTTTCTGAAATTTCATTATTTGTTAGACCCTGATAGATTAAATCTGCAATTTCTCTTTCCCTTGAACTAAGCTCAGAGAGATCAGTCCTTTTATCTGCCTTTTCACTTTCACTATTAATATATGAGCCGCTTAGCTCACTAATCATTGCCTGAACAAATTCTTGGTAAAGCCATATATTTCCATTAAAAATAGTTTCAAAAGCATCTTCAAAGTGAGTCTTTCTCATGTGGGAATTTGCATAGCCCTTGATTCCAAGTGTAAGCAGATGCTTGCCTTCGTTTATCGTTGGTCTATTTGAGAGTATGAGTATTTTTATATTTGGTGACTTTTCAATTATATTTTTTATAACATCATCAATATTATCTTTAAAAACATCAATATCAATGCCTATAATATCAACATTGTCATTTATATGAGAAAAAAACTCTTTTCTATTATGTATAAATTTCACATCGCTATTGCCAGTAAAATAGCTTCTCCAAATATTGTTTAATGCACTATTTTGTGTAAATAAAATAACTTGCATTACCTTTCCTTGGATTATTTATATAATTCTTTCATAAATTTTTTTACTATTTATAAAGAATTCTATATAACGACTTTCGCCATTTTTGTGCATCTTGTAATCTATTGATGAGAAAAATTTAGTAACCACTGAGGATTTTTCTTCTAAAAAAATAGTCATTTCAAAAAAATCTTGTGATATAGCATATTTATAAGGAGTATTTAAATTTAAAATTCCAGGATCAAAGTCAAATTTATCCAAACTCTGGTCAAAGCCTTTTATTAAAATTTTAATGTTTCTTACTATATCATCTTGAATTTTTATATTTTCAAATAGTTTTTTATGTCTACAAGTAACATCTACTAATTGTAAAAATTCTATTTCACAATCACTAAATTTAAATCGTTCAATTTCATCATTAACTATATCGCAGCAATAATCATCTTTTATGAGATAGAAATTTTGTAAATTTTGAAATTTTTCAATGTCGTATTCACCAAATTTCTTATCATAAAAAGCGATCTTGCCCATTACCTCTCCGTTAAGGCATTTTGTTTTGCCTTCAAAATAGGCTTTAATAAATAATCAAGTATTGTCTTTTTGCCGGTAATGATATCAGCTGAGACTATCATACCAACTTTTATTCTAAGCGGTTTTTCTTCGCTACCAAGATAATTTTTCTCAGTTTCTATCCTGACCAAATAATAGCTCTCGCCAGTTTTTTCATTAGTCTCCGTATCGGCACTAATCTGCGTTACTTTGCCTTTTAAACCACCGTAAATACTAAAATCATAGGCCGTAAATTTAACCATCGTATCAAGCCCAGGTCTCAAAAATGCAACATCAGCTGGTTTTACTTTTACTTCAGCAACCAATTTATCCTCAAGAGGAACGATCTCGGCAATATTTTCACCAGGCTTGATAACTCCTGATACGGTATGAGCCATCATTTTGCTGACAATACCATTTACTGGAGATCTTACATATGTTCTTTCTACTCTATCGCTTAGACTGATTTGTGATTCATTTATCCTTGCAATCTCTGCCGAAACCTCATTTAGCTCTTTTTTTGCATTGTTTTTAAAAGCAAGTTTTGCTTCTTCGATCTTATTTTTTGCCTCTTTTATGGTCGATTCGACCCTTGGCACGGCAAGCACAGATGCGTCAAGCTCGCCTTTTAGGTCATTTACGCGTCTTTGAAGCTGGATATACTCGACCTCGCTAACAAGACCTTTTTTAAAGATAGGCTCCATGATAGCTTTTTCTTTTAAAACAAGGTTGTAGCTATTTTGAGTTTGAGAAATTTTATTTCTAAGCTCATTTAGCTCACTTTGGCGTTGATGGATCTGCTCTGTTAGAATTCCTATTTGCTCATTTAAGTGATCGATGTTTGAGTTGTGCAAGCTTATCTCGTATCTTACGGCCTTGCTATTGTTCGCATCTCTTGTTTCGTTATAGTCAAATTCTTTATCATTGGCTTCAGCGTCAAGCCTCATAAATTTAGCCTGAAGCTCATCAAGCCTTAGCTTTGACTCGCCGTAGCTACTTGTAAAGTTTTTATTATCAAGCCTGATTAGAATTTGATCTTTTTTAACCTCATCGCCCTCTTTTACAAAAATTTGATCCACGATACCACCCTCAAGGTTTTGTATCGCTTGGTTTTTACCTGAAGGGATGATCTTGCCACTACCTCTTGTTATCTCATCTATCTGCGCCCACGAAGCCCAGATAAGAAGCCAAAATACAGTTATACTAACTGCATAAAGTATCTTTTTTGAAGTCGATGGAGCCTTTGCCAAAACCGCTTCTGAAAGGCTTGACATAAATTTCAAATCATAAGCATCATAATTTTTTGTTTGAAGATTAGACTTTATGTCATCTACACTATTTAAAATTTTATTACTAGCTTCCTCTTGTTCTTTTATGTTATTTTCAGAAATTAATCTTTTTTCAGTTTTTGGATTTTCATTTTGTTTATTCTTGATATCTTCTTGCATGATTACTTCCCACTAAGTCTTGCTAAAACTTCATCTCTTGGTCCGTCCAATAAAATTTTGCCATTATCCATAACTATAAGCCTATCAACAAGATCTAGCATCGACGTCCTATGTGTAACAAGCAGCATCGTTTTATTTGCTGTATTTGTCTTTAAATTTATTTTTAACTTATTTTCAACCGTATTATCAAGAGAATTTGTTGGCTCATCAAGCAAAATAATAGGACTATCTAGCAAAAATGCCCTAGCCACAGCTATACTTTGACGCTGTCCGCCACTTATGCCGTCACCTCTTTCAAAGACTGGCATGTCAAATCCGAGTGGATGGGCATTTACATATTCATCAACTCCGCTTACTTTAGCTGCTTTTATAATCTGAATATCATCAACATATGGTGCTTTTTGAACAATATTTTCTCTAACCGTTCCTTTAAAGAGCACAACATCTTGCGGAACATAGCCGATGTTTCGCCTAAGATCGGCTGGATCGATTTGATTAATATCAATACCATCAATTAGCACTGAGCCTTCAGTTGGTGAGTAAAGTCCCAAAATGAGCTTTTGTAAAGTAGTCTTTCCAGAGCCATTTTTGCCTATAATGCCAACTTTTTCACCTGGCTGAATAACAAAATTTATCCTATCAAGCGAACCTTTTGTGGTATCTGGATATGTAAAGCTTACATTTTTAAACTCGATCTTTCCATCAAAAGAATTTCTTCTAACAAATTTTTTACCCTCTGGCCTTTCAACAGGCATTTGCATAATCTTACTAAGACTTTGATAGGCTGTTTTTGTCTGCTCAAAATTTGCAGCTAGTGAAGCTACCTGTCCCATAGGAGCGATAGCACGAGAGCTAAGCATAACTGCAGCGATAAGACCACCCATTGTAAGATGCGTATCTTGTATCATATAGACGCCAAGAACGATGATGGCAATAGTATTTAATTGCACTAAAAAAGATGTAACAGTCGTTATCGAAGTTGTAATAATTTTTGATTTAATGCTTCTATTTGCTATCTCACCGGTTGCCTCTTCCCAGTTCCACTGTATATGTCCACTAGCACCAAGAGTTTTGATGGTCTCAAGACTACTAAGGCTCTCTATTAAAATTCCATTTTTTATAGCCGAAGCCTCAAATGTACTTTTAATAGCATTTTGAAGTGGATCTTTTATAAAAAATGTATAACATAAAATAGCTATCATGATAACAATTGGCACGAGTACGATATAACTTCCTATAAAATAAGTAACTATCAAGAAAATGATCGCAAATGGAAGATCGACAATGGCTGCCAATGAAGCTGATGAGAAGAAATTTCTAACCGTATCAAACTCTTTTAGATTACTAGCGAATGAACCAACAGATTTTGGTTTATTGCTAAATTTCATATCCATAACGCGCTCAAATAAAATAGAGCTCATTATGATGTCACTCTTTTTGCCAGCAATCTCAAGAAAATATGATCTTACAAATTTTAAAAAAAGATCTATACCATAAACTACACTTACACCAAGTGCTAAGACCCAAAGTGTCTCAACCGCATTATTTGGCACGACACGGTCATATACATTCATCGTAAAAAGCGGACTAGCAAGAACAAATAAATTTATAATAAAACTTGCAAGAACAACATCAAAATAAATCTTTTTTGAACGTTTTAGAGTTCCCCAAAACCAATGGTCATTGCCCACATCAATTAGCTTTGTTGAGCTAGTATCCTCTGGAACAAACTCGCGCTTTAGATAGTATGCATAGCCTAAATATTCTTCTTTTAATTTACTTATTTCTATCGTGCTAGTACCAGTTGAAAGTTCTGGCGTTATGATATTTGCTGTCTTTTTATCTTTACTAAAAGATTGTAAGATGCAAGCTTTTTTGCCTCTAAGCATTAAAATGCAAGGTAAAACTAAAGGAGAGATTTGTTCAAGATCTTTTCTTACAAGGGTAGAAGCAAAACCAGCACGAGAAGCAGCACGAGAAAATAAAGACCTTGAGCTTTTAAGTGAAAAAAGCTCAATCTCATCGCCATCTTTTACTGGCAAGCCAATAGTTAAAGCATCGGCACTGTATGGATTATTATGAAGCTTGGTAAAAATAACCAAACATTGAAGCAGCTCATCTTTTATCTTATCACTATGCATCTATCATCCAATGTTCTTGATTTCATCTATATAAATTCCTTGCATATTTTTAATGCCAAGATCGATTAACTTTTTCTTCTGCTCTTCGCCTTCAACACCGATTGCGATTAAAATAATGTCTTTTGAGCTTAAAACAACATCAAGTGATTGTTTTGTGTTTACTCCTGACTTATCACTTAAGAAGTCAATCAAAACATTTGACTGAATTTTTACATAATCAGGGTTAAATTCTTTTAGCTTCTCAATACCTTTTGCATTAAGCTCGAAGTGGTCAAAACCAAATCCAAAGCCAAGCTCTTTTAATTTTTTAGTAAGCTTAACTATACTTTCTATGCTAATATCGTCTTTATTTGGAATTTCTATATAGTTTTTATATTTCGAAATTTGACTTATCTTTTTAAGAGTAGCTTCGAGTTTTGAAAAATTTTCATCTGAGTTTAATATCTCTTTGCCCAAATTTATTGCCAAGTTGCCACTTGGTAAGATATTCTCCGGTAAAATTCTGGCTACCCTATTTAAGATGTGAAGATCAAGCATCGCACCTAAATTTAGCTCATTGACCATCGGCATGAAATATGAGGCCATACGCCATACACCATCTTTATCAACAAGCCTCAAATAAAGCTCATACTGCTCAAAATTTGAATTAAGATCAATCACTTTTTGAGCTGCGAATTTAAATTCATCCTCTTTTATTGAGTCAAAAATAAGCTCTTTGTACTTCTCTTTACCAATCACTAAAGTATTTTGATTTTCATTAAATACCTTATATGTAAAGCTTCCAGCAAGTCTTGAGCTAGCCAATGTAACATCAGCTGAAGTAAGAAGTGTCTTGATATCAGTATTTGGTGAATACTCAACTATCGCAGCATTTACTGGATACTCGCTATCATTTAGCGCAAAATTTGCATAAAGCTTTTTAAACTCGTTCATAATTTCATCACATAGAGCCAAGAAATTTGATGAATTTCTACCATACGAAAGCACGATGAAATCATTATCGTTAAGCCTTGCAACAATTGCATTTTTATCATTATGGATTGATTTTTCTTGTAAAATTTGAGCTATTTTCATTATAACGCTTTGCCATTTTTCAAAGCCAAGCGTACTTTTTAAATTTATTAGATCTTTAAAACTAACAAGCAAAGCAACACCACTTGAATATTCTTCACTAGCTAGATACTCACTAAATTTAGTTTGAAAAAATCTTCTGTTATTAGCACCACTCATTGTATCTTTATATAAAAGCTCTTGATATTTACTGAGTGTAGCTGCCTCTCTCTCAAAAATGTCTTTTACCTTACTAACCATAGAGTTCATAGCTAGAACCATTTTTTTAAGATCAGCTGTAAATGGAATTCTTTTTTGAATGATAAATTTATTATCAAGTATGGCCTCAGCCTGATCTTGAACCTTCATAAGCGGCCTAAAAATAGCTTTTAGAGCGAAATATGCCACCACAAGAGTGGCAATTATCATTAGAAGAAGAAAATTAAAAATATTTTTTGAGTTAGTATAAAGCTCATTGTAGGCAAGTGCAGTGCTGCCTTGAACATAAAGCGTGCCAAATTTTGCCCAACCAGTCATAATCTCGCTATCTGCTATTGGCGCTTCAAACTTGGCTATTTTATAAAACCACTCAGGAATATCTTTAACAACTGTTTGTTGAGAATTTTCAATAAGAACCTTGCCATCAACATCTTCAAGCTTGATAAGCTTGTATCTACCGCTGTCAAACATAGAATTTATCATTGTTTGAGCCAAGGACATGTCATCTGGATCGATAATAGGCTTTAAAGCAAGTCCGAGCGAATTTGCTGTATGTCTTGCGTTTTCACCAAGCTGGTCATTAATATATCCATTTAGGCTCTTAAAATTTAAGTAGCCAACAGCCATAAAAATCATGATACCAAAAGTTATCACGGCGATCATAATTTGTTTAAATAGCGTCATAAATCCTCTTTTCCTATCCTATCTATTAGTTCCATCCACTTAGGATTTTGTTTTTTATTTCCACCTGGTATTGCTTGACCAAGACCTTCTTGTTTTGCCAAGTATAGCGAATCACCATTAAAACTATAAACTGGAACAAGGTCTGTTCTTTGAGTTGCGATTTTTATTTTACCATTTATGTTATCTAAAATTAATGGAATAGATTTTGGTGTATCGTAGTATGCTAAAACCATATGAGCTTGATTGTATCTTAAGGCTTTAACATATGTGAAGTATAATTTTTGAGTTGGAATTCCTAGCTGCTTTAGTGTAAAATATTTTGCGATAACGTAGTCTTCGCAGTCACCAGCACCTTTTCCTATAAATTCCATTCTAGTAGCCCAATAATCCTTTTTGTGCCAAAGCTGCATATCATCAACCCATCTAAAAGAGTTAAAAAAGTCATTTACTTTTATTAATTTCTCTTGTTCAGTTGCATCTTGCAATGAAGCCATTAAAGAATTTAGAGCAGAAGCCCTTCTTCTTGCATCTTCTCCATAAATTTTAGCTACCTTTGCTATAGTTGTTGATTTTATAAAATCTCCAATAGCACTTGCTAATAATAAAAAAAGGACGCTTACTATAAGCGTCCAAAAATTTGTCTTGACCCTCATGGTCATTACTTTTTACATTTTTATCTTAAATCGTTTTGAATGCTGCAAGCACCTTGAATGTATCTCTTTGCAAAACCTGGTTCAAAGCTATCTGAGATCATTCCCATATTATCTAATAGTCTGTATTTCGCATAAGATAGCGCTGTCTCAGTTGTAGCGATCTCTTTTAATGCAGAGTTATATTCATTTTCAGCATCAAGCAAGTTTATAAGATCACGACGACCAATTCTAAATTCATCCTGATAAGCATCAAGTGTAGCTTTAGCATATTCAACGTGTTGATTTAAGTATCCCATTTTCTCTTGGTTAAGAACATAATTTTGCCATGAAAATTCCAAAGATTCTTTAAGCTCTCTTACAAGATTGTCCAAAGTTTGTTGCTCCTGTTGAACGGCAAGTTGGCTTTTTTCTTTATCTAGTTTATCATTACCTTTATTGTAAAGGTTGTAGTTTAGTCTTAAAAGTGCGTCAAATGTTTGTTCTTCATAATTATCATATAAAACATTTGAATGATCATACGCACCAGATACAACAAGATCTAGCTTTGGTAAGAATGGCGCATTTTTCTCTTTTACAACTGACTCTGCCATAGCAATATTTGATTTTTGAACCAAAAGTGACGGATTGCAAAGGATAGCTTTGTTGTAAACAGCTTCTTTCGTGCTAGGCAAAGGAAGGCTAAACTCAGGCATTACTAAATTTTTAGCTGCAACTTTTTTTCCATATAATTTCTCAAATGTAGAAAGTGCATCTTCATAGTTATTTTTAGCAGCTGTATAGTTTGATTGAGCTAAAGTATAGCGTGATCCAGCTTGTCTCTCTTCAGAAGCTACGCCATAACCTGACCTTGCTCTATCTTTAATTTGGCTATAAATTTCCTCATGACTCTTTACGTTTT
Organism: Campylobacter concisus; assembly: GCF_003048405.1. Taxonomy (NCBI): domain Bacteria; kingdom Pseudomonadati; phylum Campylobacterota; class Epsilonproteobacteria; order Campylobacterales; family Campylobacteraceae; genus Campylobacter; species Campylobacter concisus. The sequence continues at coordinate 8,599 of NZ_PIQS01000003.1, forward strand.
CTTCTTCAATGTCTAAAATTCTCTTAGTTTGAAGAACTTGTAAGTAAGCATTTGCAGCATTTAATGTAAGTCTATCTGCAGCTTGTGCTACTGAATAAGCAGCTGAATCAAGTCTTGCGCTTTGAGAATTTATTCTATTTTTATCAGCACCACCATTGTATAAATTTTCAACCAAAGTTAGAGATGTACCAGAAATTCTTCCATCTCCTCTTCTTGTAGAAACTCCATCATCAAGGCGTTTTTTCTCATATCCCACTCTAGCAGCAGCGTCAAGTGTTGGATAATAGGCATTCTTTGCTATTTTTAGATCTTTACCAACTTGTAGATAGTTAAATTCTGTAGCTTTTAAACTTGGATTTTCATTTAAAATAGTCTTTATAACTTGATCTAAAGTCAAAACTCCATCATCAACTTGTGCTACTGGTTTTACTTCAGTTGATATAGCTTGTTCTATATTAGATTTTTTTGTTGTTTGAGTATCAGCCACAGGTGCTTTTGCTCTCATTAAAGCATCTTTATAGCCTGATTCGTTTTGAACTTTAACTAATAGACTATTAGCTTCATCCTCAGAGACTGGAGTCGTGTCAACATATAAAAATTTTCGTCCACCAACCTCATAGATACCTGTAGTTAGTCTGCTGTCAGAGATTTTGCTATTGACTTTATTAACAACACTATCAATTCTAGCCTGATTATCATCTTGTGCAAATGAAGCTAGAAAAATCCTATAAGGAACATCTTGAGCTGACAGCACAGTTACTGCCAAAGCACTAATTGCTAACATCTTTTTCATAACTAAGATCCTTTTACCTTATTTTTATTATTAAGTCTATACTTAAATTTTGATGCGAATTATACACCAAGAAAAATTAAATGTATTTTAAATATCTTATGACAAAAAAATAATTTTTATATAGTTTTAGAAAAACGCCTTAAATTCTCGGGAATTTTCTTTAGATATTCATCAAAACACATTGCAATATTTCGTATTATCAGCGTTCCTGTCTCATTAACGCTGATCTTATCTGCCGTAACATCGACAAATTCACTTAAATTCTTTAGCTCTTCAAGCTCATTTTTGAAATGTTCAAAGAAATTTATATAAAATTCATCCTCGACTGCCTTAATATTAAGCCCGAAATTACTCATCAAACTCATGATCACACTTTTTCTAAGCAAGTCTTCATCGTTTAGATAAATTCCCTTTGCATATGGCAATTTTCCAGCATCAATCGCCTTTTCATACTCGTCCATATCTTTATGATTTTGCGCGTAGTGTCTTTTGCACTCGCCAATACTTGTGATGCCTATGCCAATGAGATCAGCGCCACCCTTTGTCGTATATCCTTGAAAATTTCTATGCAAAGTACCATTTGCAAGAGCACCAAAAAGCTCATCATTTGGCTTTGCAAAGTGATCCATTCCTATCATTTTATAGCCATTTTTGGTTAAAAACTCAGCTGTAAATTTTAAAATTTCAAGCTTCACTTCTGGATTTGGCAATGTGGTTTCATCAAATTTACGCATTGATTTTTTTATCCATGGCACATGAGCGTAGTTAAATACCGCAAGTCTATCGGGATCAAGTGTGAGGGCTAGTTCAAGCGTCTTTTTAAAGCTCTCTAGGCTTTGATACGGCAGACCGTAGATCAGATCCATATTTATTGATTTTATACCCTTCTCTCTAGCCATTTTTACAGCATTTTGGGTGATCTCATAGGGCTGAATTCTATGAATTTCTTTTTGCACCTTTTCATCAAAGTCTTGCACGCCGTAACTTATGCGATTAAAGCCATGAGATATGAGCACATCAAGCTGCTCGTTTGTTAAAAATCTCGGATCTATCTCGCAGCTTATCTCAGCCTCTTTTGAGAAATTTTTAAATTTAGCTTTGATAAGTTTGATAATCTCATCAAGCTGAGCGGCATTATAAAATGTCGGGGTACCGCCACCAAAGTGCATCTGTAAGACTTCAGCGCTAGTGTCCAGGTGGTGAGCTAAAATTTCAAGCTCTTTTTCTATATATCTTATATATTTCTCTTTGCGATCCTCTTTGCTCGTGTAAATGACATTACAGCCACAAAAATAACAAGCACTTCTGCAAAATGGCAAGTGTAAATAAAGCGAAAGCGGTCGATTCAAATCACGATTTTCAAGCTCTTTTATATAAGCTTCATAGCTAAATTTATCACTAAACTCTGGTGCTGTCGGATAGCTAGTATATCTTGGCCCTGGCCTTGAATACTTCACATAAGCACTAAAATCAATCATCTGCCCTACTCCTTGCCATTTGAATCACCTCTTTTATGTCTACAAATAAATTTGGGTGCTCTTTTTTGATATTTTTTACTAGTTTGTCAAGATCAATATTAAATTGCCTACTTTTTTTATCGCTTGCGATCTTTTTTATCTCATCCATAGCAACCACCCAAACATCGCTAAAATCAACCGGTATATTTTGCCAGATCGTCTTTTCAAGCCTTAGATCAAAATTTTCTTTTTGCGACTCTTTTAAGGCCTCGATCAAAGCCGAAAGCGATTTTACAGAGATTACTGTGTGTAAATTTTGATTTTCATCAATACCAAACCACGGCTCTTTTGAGTCCCAAGAGCCACTTTTTAAATTTAAAATATGCTCATTTGGATTTTTTGTTGAAACTATCTCAAAGATCGTCTTTTCAGGGCTACTCAGCCCAAGGTTATTGCCGATCTCATCTATCTCATCATATATATTTTTCTCTTTGCTCATCTTCTTCTCTCATCCAGCCAGACCATCACGCTTTTTTGGGCATGAAGTCTGTTTTCAGCCTCGCTAAAAATTTCATCTGCGTGCTTCTCAAAAACTGCCTCGCTCACCTCGTAGCCCCTATAAGCTGGCAAGCAGTGCAAAAATATCGCATCTTTTTTAGCTAAGCTCATCAGATTTTCATTCACGCAGTATCCAGCAAAGTCTTTTAGCCTCTTTTCTTTCTCAGCCTCTTGCCCCATCGATACCCAAGTATCTGTAGTCACTACATCGGCACCATTTACCGCTTCTTTTATATCATTTGTGATAAAAATTTTCGCACCTGAAATTTTCGCGTTTTCATTAGCCATCTTTAAAATTTCAGCGTCTACATCGTAGCCTTTTGGCGTGGCGACTCTTAGCTCAAGTCCAAGTTTGCTAGCTAGCATGAGCCACGAGTGAGTCATATTGTTGCCATCGCCTACGTATGCGACCTTCTCTCCTACACCAAATTCAAGCATGGTTAGATAGTCCGCCATGAGCTGAACTGGGTGAAATTTATCACTTAGTCCGTTTATCACTGGCACGCTTGAAAATTTAGCAAATTCTTCTAGTGTCTCGTGCTTATCGACCCTTAGCATAGCCATGTCACACATCCTGCTTATCACTCTAGCGGTGTCGCGGATTGGCTCGCCGCGGCCTATTTGTATATCATTTTTACTTAAAAATAGCGCATATCCGCCAAGCTCATACATGCCCACATCAAAGCTTACTCTCGTTCTAGTCGAGCTTTTTTCAAATATCATCGCAAGCTTTTGGTCTTTAAGATATGGCTTAAATTCTCTAGCCTTCGCCTCTTTTTTGATCTTGCGGGCTAAATTTATCATCTGCTCGATTTCATCTTTGCTAAAGTCATTTAGCGTCAAAAAGTGCCTCATCTTAGCCCCTTAAAATTTTAGCCGCTTCTTTTGCGTGATAGGTGATGATCAAATTTGCCCCTGCTCTTTTAAAGCCGATTAATGTCTCCATCATAACGCGCTCATAGTCGATGATACCGGCTTTTGCGCCAGCTTTTAGCAGTGCGTACTCGCCGCTTACGTTATAGACGCAAAGTGGCAAAAGTGTCAAATTCCTAAGCTCTCTAACGATGTCAAGATAGGCAAGCGCTGGCTTTACCATCAAGATATCAGCGCCTTGCGCCTCGTCTTGCAAGCTCTCGTTGATTGCCTCCAAGCGGTTTGCGCTGTCCATTTGGTAGCTCTTTCTATCGCCAAAGCTTGGTGCGCTTTGCGCCACGTCACGAAATGGTCCGTAGTAAGCTGAGGCAAATTTGGTTGAGTAAGCCATCACTGGCAAATTTTCAAAGCCATTGCTATCAAGCGCCTCTCTTAGCGTTGCGATGATGCCATCCATCATGCCGCTTGGTGCGATCATGTCAGAGCCATTTTGAGCGTGTATCAAGGCTTGCTTGGCTGAAATTTCAAGCGTTGCGTCGTTGTCGATGGTGTTATGCACATGGTCGATTATGCCGCAGTGGCCGTGGTCTGTGTATTCGCAAAAGCAAAGGTCGGTGACGACTACCAAATTTGGAAATTTATCTTTTATGGCTCTAAGTGCAGTTGCGATGATGCCATCATTACTTAGTGCATCGCTGCCAACGCTATCTTTTAGGCTTGGTATGCCAAATAAAATGATCGATTTTATACCTAAATTTACTATCTCTTCGCACTCTTTTAAAATTTCATCGATACTCATTTGATAGACGCCTGGCATCGAAGCGATCTCGTTTTTAACGCCTTTGCCCTCGACCACAAAGAGCGGATAGATGAAGTCATTTACGCTAAGGCTAGTCTCTCTTACCATGTCTCTTAGGGCTGGATTTATTCTTAATCTTCTAAAACGTTTAAACATATTTTTGCCTTTTCTTTGTTAAAATGCGTGATTTTTAGCTAGTTTAGCACAGTTGGAGTAAATTTAAAATGAAAATAGAAATTTCAAATGTCGCAAATCTACCCTCAAGATTTGGCACTTATAAGGTTCAAGCCTTCAAAGAAGGGGCAAAAGAGCACCTCGTGATCTACAAAGAGCCTTTGAGTGAGGTGGTAAATCTTAGAATTCACTCCGAATGCCTAACTGGCGATGCGATCGGAAGCCTAAAGTGCGACTGCCGCGACCAGCTTGAAGCGAGCCTAAAATATATCGAAGAAAATGGTGGCATGGTCATCTACCTGCGTCAAGAGGGCAGAAATATCGGGCTTTTAAACAAAATAAACGCTTATAGCCTGCAAGATAAGGGCTTTGACACCATTGAGGCTAATCACCAGCTAGGTTTTAAGGCTGATGAGAGGACTTACGAAGTGGTTGATTTTATCCTAAATCACTACGGCATAAAAGAGGTAAATTTACTCACAAATAACCCTTTAAAACTTCACGGACTAAGCTCAGTAAAGATCGTAAAACGCGTGCCTATCGTCATCAAACCAAATAAATTTAACGAAGGCTACTTAAAGGTCAAAAAAGAGCAAATGGGGCATATTTTGTAATGAAAAATGAGCTTTGCTTGCCGGCAGAATTTGACGAAAAAGTAAAGGCTTACGCTCAAATTTTTGCTAAATTTAACAAGGTTCATAGCTTAAGCAACTATAAAGATATAAGCGAACAGGTGCTTGATAGCATTAGACCGCTTGAAATTTTTGACCTAAGCGCCAAAACGGCGATCGATGTTGGTAGTGGGGCTGGCTTTCCAGCGATATTTTTAGCCCTTGCGATGTCTCAAACGAAGTGGCATCTTTTTGAGCCAATAGCCAAAAAGTCATCATTTCTAAGCTATGCTAAGATCGAGCTTGGCTTGCAAAATTTAGAAGTTCATAGCCAAAAGATCGAGCTTGCAGATAAATTTACGGCTGATCTCATCACTTCAAGGGCGCTTAGCAAGACAAAAGAGCTTATAAGAATTTGCGATGGGTTTTACGATGAAAAGACCAACTTTCTCATTTACAAAGGCTCAAGCGTCATGGAGGAAATTTCAGGCATAGACGCAAAAATTTATAATGAAAAAAATAGAAATTACATATTTTTTAATCTAAAAAATCATGGAGAAAAACATTGAAATACTTGCTTTTTGTAGCGATTTTGGTTGCGATTTACATCATATTTTTTAAAAATAGAAAAAAAAGCGACAAGATAAGCACCAGCAACTTCGAAGAGTGTAGCAAATGCGGTGTCTTTAGTGACATCGACCAAATGGTATTAAGAGACGGAAAATACATCTGCAAAGAGTGCATAAAGGGTGAGAGATGAAAATTTTAGGCGATGAACTGATCAAATTTGAGCCGCTATTTCTTTGCAAAAGTGAAGATGAGATTTCAAACGGCAGGCAAAATCTCTTTAAATTTGATAGAAATTTCATAAAAAGGGCACTAGAAGTTGAAGCAAGTTTTAGCGTTTTTGTGACGGATGCAAATGAAGCCATTATCGCAAACGCGGCTAGAGCAAAATTTATTATCGCAGATATTGACATTGCAAAAGATCTAGCAAAGATTGCTGAGAGTTATCTATTTGACGCGCTTATAGCTGTTTTGATAAAAGATGAAAGCGAGCTTACACAGCTTACAAAATTTAACATCGATGCTGCAATCTTGCCAAACGCTATAAAAAATAAGGACAAAAATGGAAATTTTTAAAACTGCTTTTTTAATGGTTGCTTTAATGTTAATTTTTATCGCTGTTGGCGGATATGTTGGTGGCGAACAAGGCATGATGATCGCCTTTTTGATGGCAGCTGGCGCAAATATCTTCTCATATTTTTTTAGCGACAAACTCGTACTAAAAAGATATAACGCCATTCCAGTCGATGATAGTAACGCTCACGGGCTTTATGAGATCGTATCTCGCCTCACACAAAAGGCAAATTTGCCTATGCCAAAAATTTACATCATACCAGAAGAGGTACCAAATGCCTTTGCCACGGGCAGAAACCCAAGCCATGCAGCTGTCGCGGTCACCGAGGGGCTTTTAAAAATTTTAAATGAAAACGAGATCGAGGGTGTGCTAGCTCACGAGCTAAGCCACGTAAGACACTACGACATCCTAACTGGCTCAATCGCTGCCATACTAGCTGGTGCTATCGCAATGCTTGCAAATTTTGCTAAAGTTGGCGGTATTGCTGGGCAGAGTGGCGGTTCAAGAAGAGGCGGCGGTAATGCCATCGTTATGCTAGCACTTGCTATACTCATGCCAATAGCTGCCACAATCATCCAAATGGCGATCTCAAGGGAGCGCGAGTACAAGGCGGACAAAGGCGCAGCCTATCTAACAGGACATCCAGAGTGGCTTGCAAGTGCTTTAAGAAAGCTTGAGAGCTACTCAAATTCTTACGTTATGCAAAACGCAAGCGAGCAAAGCGCTCATATGTTTATCGTAAATCCATTTGGCTCGCTAACTAACAAGCTTGGCGTACTTTTTAGAACGCATCCAAGCACTAGCGATAGGATCGCTGAGCTTGAAAGACTTGAACAAGAGATAAAAAGAGGCATGTAGAAAATTTAGTTCTAGTAAAATTTGGGCTAAATTTCTTCTTTTTACCATCTTTTTTGGCTTTAAATTTAGACATTTACAAGAAATTTTAATTTTATGAGCGAGTAATCTCGGATCTAAAATTTGAGCCAAGCGGTGGGCAAAATCAAATTTTAGTAGTCGATTCTTGCAAGTAAATAAAATTTAAAATTTACAAAAATATCAAATTTACAACCAAAAAACCAAAATTTAACCCCAAATTTCACTGCAATTTCTTGCAGTCGCGATCTTCTATAGTGTACTCAAAGATCAACTCACCATTTTCTGAATAAAAAAGCTCATCCAAGGTGACACCGATGCTTAGCATATTTAAGATCTCTTTATCTTTGCAAGCGGTTCGTAAATTTTCCTTTTTGATAGCTTCGATAAATTCCAAAAGCTCTTTCTCTTCAAGCCTTTTGATCTCTTGCTTTCTTGCGTGTTTGATGGCATATCTATAAATGAGCGTATCGCCGACATTCAAGATATCATTAAGTGTCAGTGTTGGCGTGCAGATAAATGGAAGCTTTTTTTTGTAGTAAGTTGCGTGATTTTTCGCTGCTATATCTGGTGTAAGAGCTAGGGCAAGCGAGTAAAAAAATAGTAAAAAAAGTGCTACTCGCAACTACTTTTATCCAAATTTATATCAAAAAAATGCCTATCCTCAAAGCCGTAACTACCACTTAGTGTGATGCCACGATTTAGCACAGCTCTAGCCATACCTGAGTTACAAAGCGCATCTTTTCCATTTTTATAAAACTCATCTTTTAAAGCTAAAATTTGAGCTTTGTTGTAGCCTTTTATCCTCTTTGTCTTGGTCTCGTTTAAAACAAACTCACCATGTATGTTTAGCCCACTGCTACTTACATCTTTTAGCGTGATCATCTCATCGACTCTGCTTGGTAAATTTGGCTTTGCAGTTTGGACGACAAAGGCTGGGATCTGCTTAGTATCAAGCTGATTTAGTATCTGCTCATAAATTTTAAACTCACTCTCTTGCACACCAAAAGCAAGGCTAGCAAGAGCTAATAAAACAATCTTTTTCACACATTACCTTTATATAAATTTTCTAGTTATATTTGGCGAGAGCTTTACTAAAATATCATAACTTATCGTATCAAAAAATTTCGCCCAAACATTTGCATCCTCAAAGACACAGACCCACTCGCCGCTATCTTTACAACTAAAGCTATCCATTGAAATTTTGCCCAGTATTGGCTCGTTATTGGCAAGTCTTAGCTCGCCACATCCATTGTATCTTAGCAATCCATCACCATATCCAAGATCATAAGTGGCTACATTTATATCTTCTTTTGCGTTAAATTTAGCGCCATATCCAACACTTTGACCACTTTTTAAAATACGCCTACTAACTCTTCTTGCCCATAGCGAAAGTACCGGCTTTAACCCCAAACTATCATTAAACTGAGAGTATCCATACTGGGCAATACCAATACGCACCATATCATCTTCAAGCTCTGCTGCTCTCTCAAGAGCAGCTGAGTTGTGAGAGTGAAAGATCGGTTTTTTTATACCAAACTCATCGCAAAGAGCTAAAATTTTCTCTTTTGCAGCCCTAAAATTTTCTCTTTGCACAAAATAATCAGCATTTAGCTCATCACTTGCACGAAAATGAGTATAAGCTCCAAGAAGCTCTAAATTCTTTCTTGTTAAAATTTCAAACGCGTAATCAAGCTCACTTATATCAAGCCCATTTCTATGCATACCAGTGTCGATTGCAAGGTTGATTTTTGTATTTTCTTTTATCTTTAAAAGTGCGTCTATGTCGTTTATCGCATAGATAAATTTACTACTTTCATTTCCGGTTGGGATATGTGAGAGAATGAGAATATTTTCAAATATGTCAGAAATTTCATCTGCTTCAAACTCACTTTTTACAGCACAAATTTCTATGCCAAATTTTTTAGCCTCACTAGCAATAAGCCTTGCGCCATGGCCATAAGCATTGTCTTTTAATACAACTATTACTTTCTCTTTGCCACCAGCTTTAGCACAAATTTGAGTGAGGTTATGGATATATGAAGCTTTATTTAGGCGTATTTCAGACATTAAAATTCACATTAAAGGCAGTATAAACATCCGGTAAAAGTTTTCTTACGTTGTAGTCAAATGCATAAAATTTAGCGTAAATTTCTTTCAGATCAGCCTCTTTTACTTTGCTAAAATCAAAAACATCAGTACCATATTTCTTTGGAACTTGGCGGTCAAGCTCAGCAAAAAAAGCAGCTCTTGCCTCTAAAATTTTTTCGATTTTTTCTTTTACTTCTTGAGATTTTTCCACTTTTACTCCTCTATAAAAATTTTCATATCATCGTTATAAAGCTTCACATAAAGCGTCTTTTGCCCAGCAAATTTGTGCGTATCTGAAACATAATCCTCATAAAAACTCACACGAAAAAGCCTATCGTTTTTAAGATTTGGATAAGGCGTGATGAGAAAATTTGAAAAACTAATGCGTTTTTTCTCTTTTTTAGAAAAAATAGCCCGCTTCATACTTTTAAATTTTTCCAAGCTCATACCATCGTATCGCTCAAAGTTTTTATCGTAAAATTTAAGATAGTTTTCAATGTCGCTCTCGCTCCAGGTCTTTTTCCAGCCTAAAAGCCCAGAAATGATCACTGCAATATCTTTTGCACTAGCTTCTGGACGCTTATCTTCATAAATAAATGCAAGTGTTTTTTTGTGATCCACTACATCATCAAATTTCATCAAAGTATCATTTTGCATAGCCACGCAGCCTTTTGTTTTTAGCTCATCTGTCCTTTGACCATCAAGCGGATAGCCATGTATCCAAATACCGCCACCATTTCGCTTTGCAAGCTTATCAAGTAAATTTGGATATGAAAGCGAAAATGCAAGCGGTCCAAGATATCTATCATTTGGCGTAAATCTACGTGTAAGCTGATACACTCCAACCGGTGTTTTTAGATCGCCTTCAAGAAGCTTATCGCCATTTTTGCCAACTATAACGCTTGAGCTAAAAAGCTTTTTTGTAATGCCGCCATTATAAGAGATCACTTCGAGCTTCTTTTTAGTTTTATCAACTACACTTAGAAGTATCTCATTGTCATAATATCCATATCTTACATCCTTGCCTTCAAGCTTTTTTAGCCAGTAATCCTTACTTAAAATATTTTTTTCGATGGCATCAATAACAGCAGCTGAGCCATTTTTTAAGTAAATTTCTTCGTAATTTTGGGCAAAAAGACAAGGCGATAACGCGATGAAGAAAAATATAATTTTTTTCAAGTGAAATATCCCAAAAAGTAAAATTTAGTCCGTAATTATATCCTAAAAAATTTATATTTTTAGATTTTAAAGGTAAATTAAGTAGTTCTAAATGTATAATGTGAAAACCATTATTAATTTTATCACAAAGGAAAAATATGAAAAAAATCGTTTTTGGTGCGATGCTTGCAGCTTCTGCTCTTATGGCGGCTGATATCAGCCTAGAAAATGTTAGAGCTAGAGATACAAAACCTGGCACAAACAATAGTGCAATTTTTATGGATATAAAAAATGCTTCAAATTCTGATGTAAAGCTCATCGGTGCTCATTCAAGCGTTTGCAAAAGTACAGAAATTCATACACACAAAATGAATGATGGTATGATGGCTATGGTTCAAATCGAAGATGCTGTGATCCCAAAAAATGGCGAAACAAAACTAGCTCCTGGCGGTTTACACATTATGCTTATGGATCTAAATAAACCATTAAAAGATGGTGATAAAGTTGATTTAGAGCTAAAATTTAGCAATGGCGAGAGCATAAAGCTTGATAATATCGGAGTAACTAAAAACTTTAAATAATGAAAAAAATCATAATTATTTTTTCATTTATCTTTATTGTTCTAGGTGCTTTTTTGATAGGCTATAAGCTTATGACAACAAGCAAGGAAGATCCACCTGAATTTGCCGATGTAAACACATCGCTAGATCCTTTGAAATGTGATCTAAACAATAAATCTTGTGAGATGGAATTTAAAGGCGTAAAGCTAAAAATAGACATCTCGCCAAGACCTATTTATGCTATGAGGCCTTTTAGCTTTAAAATCATTAATGGTAAAAATTTAGGGCTAAAAAATCCTAGTCTTGAGATAGACGGCATAAATATGAATATGGGATCGATCAAAGCAAGACTTGAGCCAAGAGGCGATAACTTAACTGCTCAAGTAGTGCTAAGTGCTTGCGTTGTCGAGCTTATGAGATATAGATTTAAAGTGCTTGATGGCGAAAAAGAAACTGGTTTTTTTGTAGATCTTGATCTAAAATTATAGAGGGTAACGATGAAAAAGGCATTTTGGGGCTTAATAATAATCTTAATTTGTATAGGTGTTGCACTTTTGCTAATAAAGCCAAACAAGTATGATTTTAAGGCACTTTCACAAAATGGTGAAGTAAGTCTTAAAAATTACGACGGAAAGTACAAAGTTATATATTTTGGTTATCTTTTTTGCCCCGATGTCTGCCCTACTGCACTCTCTTTGATTGGCGATGAACTAAATAAACTAAAAAGAGATGACTTTGAGCTACTTTTTATTACGCTTGATCCTGAACGCGACACTCCTGAAAATTTAACTCTAATGGCAAAAAATTTCTACAAAGATGCCGATGGATTAAAACTAAATACCTTAAAAGAAGTGGCAAAAACCTATGGTGTAAAATTTCAAAAAGTCCGTCTTGAAAACTCAGCCATGGGCTACTCTGTTGCTCACAGCTCTTCAATATATTTAATAGACAAAAAAGGAAATTTTTATAAAGAAATTTCAAACCTAACAAATGAAAACATTGGAGAAAATTTATTAAATTTGATTAAAGATAGACCTTAGACTATAAATTTAGTAAGCCAAAACTGGCCTACTAAAATTCTTTATGCAAGCATCATCTCAAGATCTTCTAAACTAAAATTTAATTCACTTGCTATACTTTTTAAATATATTTTTTCGCTCATCTCTATTTTTTCATCAGCTTTAGCGATCGCCACAAGGTCTATCATCAGTGTTGAAATTTCAAGAGCATTGCCCTTAAATACATCAAGATTTACTTCTACCTTTTCGTTACTATTTGTAAGAGATAGCAATCTAGCTTTTTCATCACTATTTAATTTGGCGTCATCTATAAACTCATAAATGATTTTCTTCTCTCTTTCGTCGCAATATCCATCAATTTTCATTAAATTTATAAAAATTTCAATCTTAGACTTTACAATTTGCTGTTTCTCATCTATAAAATTTGCAAGCTCTGCATTTGCCTTTTCAAGACCATTTATGAAATTTGGAATTTGAGATAAAATCTCGTCTTTTTCTACTGCAGTAAGTTCAGTTTCTACCAAATCTTCATCAAAAGCTATCTCTTTACTAAAAAGCTCTTTTACCTTTTTGCCAATTTTATTTGTACTATATTTACTCCAAGCAGCCATTGCTGTAGCACCTGCAAGGGGTATCCACTTTGCTGCCATTGATTTTAATGCTTGCTGAGTAATTTTTCCACCCAAAATTTGTATTAACTTTTGTAGAACACTAAGACTAGCACGCTTTACAATTAACTTTTGTCCTTGAATTACTATAAGACCTGTTGCTATGTTACCTGAGGCTGCAAACAAAGCCTCCATAATAATCTCCTTTGGCGGCTCTTTATAACCATAAGCCCTCGCAATATCTGCAGTCATTGCTATCTGATTTCTAATAATTGAAACAATCTCAGGTACTGCAGCTGCCATACCAAAAGGCCCAGGAATAAGTCCTGCACCACCTGAAATACTTGCATTTAGGTAGCTATACTTATCTATAATGCTTTCTATACTGCTAATTGTTGGTACACCACCTTTTTCCAATCTGCTTGCTTACTTACAATAACACTTGAAATTGCATTTTGCAGACCTTCATTTATCCCTTCGCCTATTTTATCTAGCATTTTTGCTCCTTTAAAAGATTTATGAAGTAAATCGTTTTTTTCTGAAGGGCAATTTATCTTTTTATACTTAAATCTACAAGCCAAACAAAGTTAATTAAATATAAGCAGTACTAGCAACGAATTTATTAAGAAGATCTATACGAAAGGTAGGCCTTTGCGCTATAAATTTTAATCATAATGCAAAAGCTAAAAATTTAAGTTTTACTATTTCACTCTATGATGCACGCTGCCGCCATAAGTAATATCTTCAGCTTTTACCTCATCACTTGTTAAAATTTCACTTATCTTGCCATTTTCTTCTAGCTTTTTCCTATTTTCTTCGGCATCTTCTTGATAGCTATAAACCATCGCAACGCTCACTACTCCACTGATAGCTTCTATCTTTTTAAAATTTTTTATCTCATCTTCAATACTATCTGAGCTAACTACCACTACGATTCTATCGTCTGCGTCAGTTATTATTTCACACTCTTCTAGCTTTTTTATCTCATTTTTTACACTTTCATTTTTATTGTCCGTATAAACTATCAAACTTGAAATATTCATTTAATTCTCCAAAACAAAATTTTATTCTCATAGGCTGAAGTTACGACTTCGTTATCGCTTATAAAAACTATGCTATTTATCGTACTTTGTCCAGTTTTTAGCATTGCGATATTTTCTAAGCTTTTACTATCAACTAAATTTACATCACTCATCTCATCGCTCATATAAGCCGCCACTCTACCATCATCGCTAAGGCCGACGCCATAGACCAAAAAGCCAGTATTTATCTTTTTTAGGCTTCCAGCTGAAAATATCCCCACGATCCTGTCGGTACCTCCACTGATCATGACGCCATTTTTATATGAGACGTCGTAGATATTATCTGTATGAATATCTAAAATTTGATCCATTTTTTTAGCTTTTATGTTATAAAAGTAGACCTTCCCACTCTCGCAAGCGATAGCTAGCGTGCTTCTATCTTCGCTTATCTCCATATCTGAAAGCATCGCAATTGAAATTTTAAAGCTATCATAAATTTCGCCATTTTTTAGATTTAAAAAATAAATTTCATTGCTAATTGAAGCAAGCGCAACATGCTCATTATCTAAAAATAATGCCTTTTTTATCGCTTGATTATCCACTTTTATGCTTCTCATCTGTCCATTTTCTCTTAGATGAAGCACCTTTGTAGCGTAATCACCTTCGCTAAGTATAAGAGTTTTGCCATCAAATTCATCAATACTTAAAATTTTTGGTCTTTCATGATCACTAACGTAGGTTTTTATATCATCCATCTTGATGATCTCTTCAAATTTAGACTCTTTAGGATTATAAATTTCGACCGTTCCACCATCAGTTGCCACAAAAAGTTTGCCATTTATTAGCGTAGTGCTAAGCACATTTGCACTAGCCTCTATTTGTTTATATGGCGTCGTGATCTCGCCTGCAAAAGCAAAACCTAAAATACAAAAAAGAAAAAACAAAGCCCTCATAAAGCCTCCATTTGAAGTGAATTTTTAAAACAAACATCAAAGCACTCGCCGCAGCTCACGCAGTTTTGATTAACAATAGGACGAAAAACGCCAAGAAATTCGACTGCTTTAAATTTGCAAACGTCAAGGCAGTTGTAGCAGATCGTATCATTCCACGCTAGACAGCTACCAACATCTATGCTAACTTTTGCATTTATACTCTTTGGCGAGTTTAAATTTAATGTCGTTTTGCCACTGCTTTGGCAGGCTTTTGCACACTCTTCACAAAAGTCACAGCCCAGCTTTTTAACTTTAAAAATTACTCTTTCATTTTCAAAGCTAAGAAGCTCTTTTTCACAAGCATTTACACAGCTAGCATCGCATCCACCGCAGTCAAACTCTCCGCTAAAAAATGGTGGAGTTATAAATTTGGGAGCAGATTTTGCCCCCAAAATTTTACTAAAAAGCTCTCGCCTGCTTTGCATTATTTAACACCATCGTTTAAAACATCTAGCAAGTTTGACTTATGAGTGCCGTTTTTATCTCTAAAATCAGGCTTAAATTTATTACCGACTAGCTGAGTTAAGCCAGTTTGTTGCTCAACGTGGCATGTTGTGCAGTTATATCTTTCATCATCAAGCTTGCCTGCAAGATCTTTTTTATTTCTGATGTCATAAAGGTGAGATGATGGTATCGGTGTTGCTCCACTATCTTTTGCAAACTCAGGCATATGGCAGGTTACGCACATATTCATATCCTTTGTGATAGGCACTAAACCCTCAGTATCGTGTGGGATAAATGGCGGTGCATTTTCAAAAGACCTATCAAATTTCTTTGACATACCAGCTGGCTCTTTTGTGTAGTTCACATCTTTTAATACAACGTCTTTATCGTCTAGCAAATCGATATTTCTAAAGCCGATTTGCGAATCACTAATGCTTGGATTATTAAAAGCACATGCCGCAAAAAACGCAGCGCACAATCCTCCAAGCATCATTATTTTTATTTTCATTTTTCTCTCCTTAAATTTCTAATACTAAATTTCAAAGCCCCGTCTCCACAAACATCAATGCACCTGCCACAGCTTATGCACTCGCTTGAGCTTACCGAGCGGCTCTCTTTACCGATCATATCAAGCACTTGCATCTCTGGACAAATAAGCTTACATTTCATACATTTTGTACAAGCCTGGGCATCATGTTTTACTCTAATTAGGGCAAATTTTGAGATGATGGCATAAAAGGCACCAAGTGGACAAATGTGCGAGCAAATGCCACGCTTTAACACAAACATATCAAAAGCAATGATCGCAACCGCTATGCCTAAAGCACTAGCTGAGCCGTAAATAATGCCACGCTGAATAATGCCAATATAACTAATGCTCTCAAATACTGGATAAGATAAAGCAAGGCTTAATATAAGAGCAAGAGCCAGTAAGTAATAACGTAAATTTTTACTCACATTTAAGACTTTTTCGCCCTTAAAGCCAAATTTTTCTCTTAGTTTAAAAGCGATATCGGTTAGTAAATTTATTGGGCATATCCACGAACAAAACGCTCTTGGAGCAACCAGTGCGTAAAATGCAAAGATAATGCCAGCTCCAATAATTGCATTTATGCCGGCACTAAAGCTTGCAAGTAAAATTTGAACCAAAGCAAATGGATCGCTTAGTGGAATTTTTCCAAAAAGCAAAGATGAGCTTAAATTTCCGCTAAGTATCTTAACTCCATAAAAATTTCCTAGAATAAATAGCGCTAGGATAGAAATTTGAGTTATTCGTCTTAAGATTAAAAATTTCATAGCTCACCACCATTTAGATAATCAGTCGCTTTTTTAATGTCAAGCTTTATTTTGCTGTCTGCATCGTCTATGCGTCTTTCATCTTCTTTGATCCAGCCTTTGACGTAGTTATCGCCTACTTTGCCAAGCACAGCGTCACGGTTTAGCACGGTAATGGCTGCTTTTTTAGTGATACAGGCTCGCTCACATAAACCACATCCGGTGCAAATGTCGCTATCGACCACTGGAAGCAAAAAGGCATGCTTTTGCGTCCTTTCGTTACGGCGATATTCAAGATACAAGGCTTTGTCCAAAAGAGGACAAGCCCTGTAACAAGCATCGCACTGTATGCCCCAGTATGCCACGCAGTTTTTCATATCGACCACCGCAACACCCATTTTGGCCTTATTTATGTCAAGCTTACCTTTTGTGCTTACTAAATTTACGTCCAAAGCTCCAGTCGGACAGGCTGGCACACAAGGGATATTTTCACACATGTAGCAAGGAATTTTTCTAGGCTCAAAATAAGGCGTTCCAATGCTTATGCCATCTTCTAGCGATGAAAGCTTTAGCGTATCAAATGGACAAGCCTCTACGCAAAGCCCACACCTAATGCAGCTTTGTAAAAATTGCTTCTCTTCTTTTGCACCAGGAGGCCTAAGAAGCATAAGTGGCGAAGCTTTGGCACTAAGCGACCAAACAAAGCCTCCGCCAAGAGCTAAAAGCGCTACTTTTGCTCCAAATTTTAAAGCCTCTCGCCTACTTGAAAATCCCATATCGCTCACCTATGCTTTGTAAATTTTAACCGCACACTTTTTATAGTCAGTCTCTTTTGAGAGTGGGCAAGTAGCGTCTAGTGTTACTTTATTGATAAATACGTTTTCATCAAACCAAGGCACATAGATAAGACCTACTGGCGGCTTATTTCTACCTTTTAGATCGACTCTTGCTTTTACCTTGCCACGACGTGATTCAACCCAAACGATCTCGTTTTGCATTACGCCAAGTTTTTTAGCATCATCTTCGTGCATATAGCAAAGTGCCTCTGGAACAGCCCTGTAAAGCTCAGGAACACGCATAGTCATAGTGCCTGAGTGCCAGTGCTCTAGAACACGACCAGTACATAGCCAGAATGGATACTCTTTGCTTGGCATCTCGCATGGATCCATATAAGGGCGGAAGAAAATTTTTGCTTTATTTGCAAGAGATGCTTTATCTTTATTTGTAACGCCTTTTAGATCTCCTGTTGGAAGTGCTGCATTTTTGTTACCATAGAATGCAAATTTCTCATTTGGAGCAGCTTTTTTAGCATATGGGTCAAATTTAGTGTTAAATCTCCACTGAGTCTCTTTACCATCAACTACCGGCCATCTAAGACCTCTTACCTTATGATATGTGTCAAAGTCGGCTAGGTCGTGACCATGTCCAACGCCAAATTTTCTATACTCTTCCCAAAGATATTTGTGAACGAAAAATCCATATCCTTTAAATTCTTTGCCATCTGAACCTATCACTTTTCTGCTATCGCCAAATACTTCTGTATTGTCATAGTTTTCCATAATAGGATCGTTTGCACTAAATTTCTTAGCCTCTTCGTTAGCAAAAAGTACATCAAATAGCGTATCTTCTTCACTATATCCCATAGCTTTTGCAGCATCGAGCACGTTTGGAAGTGTAACTTTGTCATTTACTTTTTTCTCACCCCAAACATCTTTTAGCTTAAAGCGCTTACTAAACTCCATCATTTGCCAAATATCAGGCATCGCTTCACCAACAGGAAGTACTTGCTGTCTCCAGTGTTGCGTTCTTCTCTCAGCGTTACCGTAAGCACCCCATTTTTCATAGATCATCGCAGTTGGAAGAATAAGGTCGGCTACTTTTGCAGAAATTCCTGGATAAGGATCACTTACAACGATGAAGTTATCCATCTCACGAGCCGCTTTGATCCAGTGGTTTGCATTTGCAGTATTTTGCCATGGGTTGTTTACTTGAACCCAGATAAATTTAACCTTACCATCTTCAAGATCACGCATCATTTTTACGTAGTGAGAAGCGAGTACACCACTTAGTGTTCCGGCAGGAAGTTTCCAAATTTTTTCAGTTATCTCTCTATGTTTTGGATTATCAATAACCATGTCAGCTGGCAAGCGGTGAACAAATGTTCCAACCTCTCTTGCTGTACCGCACGCACTTGGTTGACCAGTTAAAGAAAACGCTCCTGAGCCCGGAAGTGCTTGTTTACCAAGCAAGAAGTGAACCATATAAGCTTGCTCATTTACCCATGTACCACGTTGGTGTTGGTTAAAGCCCATCGTCCAGAAACTAACAACTTTGCGGTTTTTCTCTATATAAAGATCAGCAAGTGCTTTTAGTTTTTTCTTAAATTCTTCTATATCTTCGTTTGGATCGCCCTTGGCTACCTTTGCAGTAAAGTCAAGTGTGTAAGGATCAAGAGCTTTTTTAAACTCTTCAAATGTTATTTGCCAATGTGCGCCAGCTTTTGCAGCATTTTTATTTTCTAGTGTATCGCCAGCTTTTAGTCCAAGATATGCGAGTGTAACACCCTCAGCCTCACTTAGTACCTTTGACTTCTCAGTAGCAGCAGTGTCTAGCTCACTTGGAGCATATTTTTTATGATTAATGTCTGTGCGAAGACCATATCCGATATCGGCTGGACCGGTTGTAAATACACAGTGTTTTTTAACAAATTCTTCATCAATCATCTCTGGGTGGTTATAAACTATCTCACGAGCAATGTAGTTCCAGATAGCAAGGTCAGATGATGGAGCAAAAATGATCTCGATGTCAGCTAGGTTTGAAGTTCTAGTTGAATATGTACTTAAATTTACTACCTTTACTTTATCAGGATCACTAAGCTTTCTATCGCTTACACGCGCCCAAAGGATTGGGTGCATCTCAGCCATGTTTGCGCCCCAAGCTACAATAGTATCTGTAAGCTCAATGTCATCAAAACAGCCTGATGGCTCGTCTATACCAAATGTTTGCATGAAGCCAACGACCGCACTTGCCATACAGTGTCTTGCGTTTGGATCAATACTGTTGCTTCTAAAACCACCTTTTATAAGCTTAATGGCAGCGTAACCTTCTGGAATAGTATATTGACCAGAACCTAAAACTCCGATACCGTGAGGGCCTAGTTCATCATACGCTTTTCTAAACTGAGCCTCCATAACATCAAATGCTTGCTTCCAGCTTACTTGCTTAAATTTACCTTTTTTATCAAATTCGCCTTTTTCATTTACACGCAAAAGCGGATGAGTGATCCTATCCTCGCCGTACATGATCTTAGCATTAAAGTAGCCTTTGATACAGTTTAGACCACGGTTTACTGGCGCTTCTGGGTCACCTTTTACAGCTACTATCTTGCCTTCTTTTGTAGCGACCATGATACCACAGCCTGTCCCACAAAACCTACAAGCGGCTTTATCCCAGCGCCAGCCTTTTTCGGCTTCGCTTGCTGCACTTAGCGAGCTTGGTACGGCTATACCAGCACTAACGCAAGCAGCACTAGCTGCAGCACTTTTTATGAATTCTCGTCGATTCATTCTTTCTCCTTTAAAGATTTAAAACAAATTTAATTGATATTAACCTTGTAAAACTTATTTACAACTGATTTACATTTACAAAAATTTCAAAAAACTTAAGCTAAAAATGTAAATATTTTTCTACATAAAAATATTAATTTTCTCACAAAGTACGATTTTAAAAGAAAATACTATTTAATAAAATTTAAAAATTTTAGAGTAGTTATCAAAAAGCTAAAGAAAACAAAGTAAAATTGTTTTTAAATATTTGAGTAAAAAAGTAACATAAAGTATTATTAAAAATTTTATATCCTTACTGAAATATCAATAATTACAAGGATATATTCTAATAATTTTCATTACATTACAGCAAACATAATCTATAAAAATTTAACTAGTAATATCACTATAAAGCTATAAATATTAGATTATTTTTAAAAACTTTATTATATTTATAAAACAAAAAATAATTTTAAGATTAGAGATAAAAAGGAGTTATTTTCATCCTCAAATTTTGAGGATGAAATATTAATGAAATTTTAAATATCAAGCCGCAAGGTTAAAATTTATTCTTTTTAACATCGGCTACTATCGTCTTAGCCATTTCATCGATTTGGGCAGTGATTTCATTCGTTGAGCTCACGATATCAACATTTTGCTTTGTAATGCTATCTATCTGGCTTACACTTTGATTTATCATATTTATGCCTTCACTTTGCTCTCTGATGCTCTCACTCATCTCATTGATACTTTGAGTAAGTATATTTGCATTAGTTTCGATCTCGCCAAGTGACTTTTGGGTGCGCTCGGCTAGTTTTCTCACCTCGTCGGCAACTACGGCAAAGCCTCGTCCATG
The DNA here is from genome assembly GCF_003048405.1 of Campylobacter concisus. Classification (NCBI taxonomy): domain Bacteria; kingdom Pseudomonadati; phylum Campylobacterota; class Epsilonproteobacteria; order Campylobacterales; family Campylobacteraceae; genus Campylobacter; species Campylobacter concisus. Next base: position 29,448 of record NZ_PIQS01000003.1, read on the forward strand.
CTCACCAGCACGTGCTGCTTCGATAGCGGCGTTTAGGGCAAGTAAGTTAGTTTGATCTGCTATATCTCTAATAATAACGATGATATTTTTAATCTCTTCAGATTGTTTTATAACATCTACAGTCTTTTGGCTAATTGCACTCATTGAGCTACTCATTTGCTCGATCGCAGCAGCACTTTCCTGGAGAGAATTTGCTTGTGTGCTAGCACCTTGAGTTACTTGTTTCATTGATGCATCTAAATTTTTGGATTTTTCTTCTAAGAATTGTGCTTGTTTTAGGTTAAATGCAAGCATATTAGCTATCTCTTCGCCAAGCTCGTTTGTTACTAGTTCGACATTGCCTTTAGCATCCAAAATTCTTGAAGTAAAATCAGAATTTCTAAAATCATTAAAAGTTTTTTGGATCATATTTAAATCGCTACCGACTCTTTTTTCCAAAACATCTAGCATTTTATTTAAGACATCTTTTAATTCAATTAGTTTTGGATTAGCTGGAACATCTACTATCCTTGCTTTTAAATTTCCATTTTCTATTGCCTTTGCAGTCTCAACAGATTGAGATACCACTCTAGAGTCTTGATCGGCATTGTCAAAAATTTTAGCAATATTATCATTTATTAGTTTACTCATTACGCCAAATTCATCTTTTGTTGTCACCTTTGAAACAACTGGCTCTTTTATCTCAAAATTTAAAAACCTAAAGAAACTAACCAAAGCATCTGTAATATTTTTAATCGGATTAAGCGATCTTTTTAGCAAGAAATATACAAATGCAGACAAGACAACTATAAATATAAAGGCTAAAATAATTTGAACTTTTAAAATAGGTAAAGTATGCGAGCTAAAGATATTTTGATCCATTGCTGTTATTGCCAACCAACCTTTATCATTTATCTCTAACATATAGGCATAGACATCTTCGCCTTTTGTATTTTTATATGCTATTAATCCATTTTCATCAAATTTCTTTTCATTATATTGTTTTATCAGGCTTTTAGCGATCTCGTGAGGTTTACCGACTAATTCTTTATTTGGGTGCATTATAACGTTGCCATTTTGATCTGTAACAAAAGCATAGCTGTACTCAGTCTTACTGATTTGCGATATATTATTGCTCAATTCCTCAATAGACGCATCTATGCCCGTAACTCCAATATTTTTAATAGGTGCAGCAAAAGTTATAACCATCGCATTTAATGAAGCTGCCATGTATGGATCAGTATATACTTGGTTTATTCTCGGCTTTAGCTTGTTTATACCATCCTCTAACTCTTGGATCATATCCAGCTTTATTTTGCCCATTTGATCTAAACATAGCCCCATCCTCATATCCAGCATAAACAAGAGTGATCTCTTTTCCAGATATAGCTTTTGCTTGAGATAAAGCTAAATTTATACCATCAGCATTCATCGAGCCACCACTTTTCTCGCTTATCTTACTAAGAGTCTCAGCCATTTTTTCTATAGCATACTGATTATTAGTAAAAAAGCTATTTAGTGCGATTTTCACATCTTTTAAGATTTGCTTTTGAGTTTGTATTACTAACTCAATGGCTTTATCATGAGCTGTATTGTAGCTGGCTAAAGATATTAGTGAGAATGATATGAATAATGCCGGTATGAGCATTAAAGATATTTTGTTTGCAATTGATCGCATTTACTTTCCTTTTACAAAAATTTTTAAGGTGCGATTGTATATTTTTTTATATTAAATAGTATTAAATAATATTAATTACAAAATAGTGATGTATACATTAAATAATAATTTTGAATTATTTTTTCATTTTAGATAGTTAAAGTAAGTGAGATAAAATTAGAATTTAGGGGAAGTAAACCCCTAAATTCGGTCTAAGATTAAAATTTATTCTTTCTAACGTCAGCTACTATCGTCTTGGCCATATCGTCTATTTGGTCAGTAATTTCGTTTGTTTTACCAACAATATTAATATTTTGTTTTGTAATACTGTCGATCTGACTTACACTTTGATTTATCATATTTATACCTTCGCTTTGCTCTCTGATGCTTTCACTCATCTCATTGATGCTTTGAGCTAGAACATTTGCATTAGCTTCGATCTCACCAAGTGACTTTTGAGTTCGCTCTGCTAGTTTTCTAACCTCGTCGGCGACTACGGCAAATCCTCTTCCGTGTTCGCCGGCGCGTGCCGCTTCGATAGCGGCGTTTAGAGCAAGTAAATTTGTTTGATCGGCTATATCTCTAATAATAACGATGATGTTTTTAATCTCTTCGCTTTGTCTAGTTACGTCGCTAGCTTTTTGGCTAATGGCGTTCATAGAACTGCTCATCTCTTCTATAGCAGCCGCGCTTTCTTGGATAGAGTCTGCTTGCTTATGGGCTCCGTCGGTTAGAGTTCTCATAGATTCTGCTAGGATTTTAGCTTTTTCTTCTAGAACCTGAGCTTCTTTTAAATTTTCCCTTAGCATATTGCTTACGGCGTCGCCCGCGCTTTGAAGGCCTACTATCATATCTCTTAGATCGCTTTCAAGCTCCGGTTTTAGCTCTAGTCTAGGAGTGTAGTCGTTTTTATTGTAAGAAGCTAAAACTACGGCTATACCTTTTAAATTTTCAGAAATTGATGCAAAGAATTTATTTAGTAGATCTTTTAACTGAACTAAAGCCGGATTATTAGGGACGGAGTTGATCTTAGCTCCCATGTGGCCTTTTATCATGAGATTTGCTATACCGTTCATCTCGTCTATTAAGGCGCTGTCTTTTTTAACGCCGTTAAGGACTTTTTCTATATTCTCGTTAATAGATTCGCTCATTCTGCCGAATTCGTCTTGCGTAGTTACTACTAGCTTTTCCGGAGCGTTAGGGGTTTCGTAAGTGATAAATTTAAACGCGTCTTCAAGCTTGGTTTGAATAGTTCTAATAGGACTAAGAGATTTTTTAAGAAGAGTAAATACGATAGCCGAAAGTATGACTATAAAAGCTACGGCTAGAATTATTTGAGCTTTTAATAAAGGCAAGGTATTAGACGAAAAAGTATCTGCTCCGATAGCGGCTACGGCTAACCAGCCTTGGTCGTTTATAGGAAGGACTTTGGCGGTTACGTTCTCGCCTTTATAGTTTGTATAGGGAATAAGTCCATTTTCATCAAATTTTTTAGCCGCAAAAGCCTCAGCAATATATTTGCTAGCAGGAACGGTTTTACCAACATTGTTTGGGTCATTGTGCATTAGCATTACGCCGTCTTTGTTCATTAAAAAGACGTAGCCGTATTTTGTTTTACCCATTTCGAGAATTTTTTTACTTAAAGTATCTATCTTTAAATCAAGTCCCAAAACACCAGCAAAATTTCCATTTTTATTTACAGGAGCGGCAAAACTAACTACCAAAGCATTATATGTAGCTGCTAAATAAGGCTCGGTATAGATAGCACCATTTGCGCTCTTGGCTGCTTTGTACCAACCTCTGGTTCTAGGATCGTAGTTATCAGCTGGAGTCATTCTAGTGCCGTCAGACTGGAAAAAATGTCCATCGCTTTCACGTCCATAAAATACATAAGAAACTAGCGAGCTAGCGTTATCTTTTTGCATTTTTGTTTTTTCTATATACAAGTCATCATTATTTGGTGTATTTTCTATGTCTGAAGCTAACTTTTTGGCTACACCTAAATATTCTTCAAAAAAAGAATCCGTAGTGGCTTTGATGTCACTTAGAATCTGTTCCTGGGTCTGGCTGACCAACTCTACTACCTTACTTTCCGCTGTATAGTAGCTGACTGCTGAAATAGCAGCAAACGAAATAACTAGCAATGAGATGATAATCATCGCTATCTTTGAAGTTATGGACTTCATCTTTCCTCCTTTAAAAAGTTAAAATCACTTTAATTTATCGAAAAAGAATTAAAATTAGTATTAAATTTACTCTCTATTTAATGCTTTTTAAAAATTAATAAAGACATCTTGACAATTAAAAATTTTTGAATAAATTTTAGATCAAAAAATATCATTAAATAAGCTAGTTTTATTTTTTATTCTTTTGCTAGACATAGAGTATAAATTTTTACTTGAAAATCAATAAAATAACGCCTAAAATAATAAGGCAAATGGCTAAAATTTCTTTTAAATTTAACCTCTCACCAAGAAAGATGACAGCCAAAATAATAGCAAGCACAACGCTAAATTTATCAACCAAAGCCACTTGATAAACTTTGCCTGCCTGCATAGCTTTAAAATACATAAGCCAAGATAGTCCAGTAGCTATGCCACTAAGTATGAGAAAGAGCCAGTTTTTATGACTTAGAGAGCTTAATGGCTGCCATTTTTTAGCCACGCTTAAAAGCAAAACAAGCATCAAAATGACAACGATCGTTCTTATAAATGTCGCAAAATCGCTGTCGATGTCCTTTACGCCAAGCTTTGCAAAGATCGCTGTAAGTGCAGCAAAAACAGCCGAAAGAGCTGCGTAAATAAACCACTCTGGCATTTTTATTTAAAATTTAAAAGGGCAAGTTGCCTCACCCATTTAAATTTAGCCCTCATAATCGCTTAACATATCAACTGTTGGCACAAAATATAAGGCACCAGTTACTGGTGTACTAAAGTCAAGCAACCTATCTGAATTGCCCTTTGGCTCGCCGATAAACATCTTTTTAAGCATAAGCTCAACCGTTGAAAATGTGCTCGCATAAGCGATGAAGTAAGTGCCAGTTTTACTACCTTCAGTAAATGGCATATTGCCACGCACGACTTTTTTATCGTCTCCTACGTTTGCAGCGGCTGAGTGTGAATTTGTAGGTTTTACATCCTCGCTCATCTCGATGTCAAGCTCTTTTGAGCGGCCTATTACCTTTTCTTGCTCGCTTACGCTTGTAGCGTTCCACTCTTTCATATTATGAAAGTATTTTTGTACAAAAACGTAGCTACCGCCTTTAAATTTAGCGTCCTCATCGCCAACTTTAGCAAAGAAGTCTCTCTCCTCGCCCTCAGGATTTTCAGTGCCATCAACAAAGCCTATTATCGCCCTACCGTCATGATACTTAAAGCCTTGCGTCTCGTCTGTAAGCTCTGCAAATTTAAAAAGTACAGACTTTATCGCTTGAGCCATATCGAAGCAATCGGGCGCATTTAAGGCGCGGATATGGATATGAATATCGCCCTTTGTGCTAACAGCCTCGTGTTTATCACCTTTGATCGCTTTAAAATTTACAAGCTCTTTTGGCAATTCTTTTGAAATTTCAAGCTTTTTCCAAGCATCATGACCCACACCAAGAACGCAGTTTACATTTTCATTTGCGCCAAATCTGATCTTGGCAGTTTTATTTAAATTTACAACCAAGGTGCAAAGCTCGGCAAAACCCTCTTTACAAGCCTTTTTGTCAGCTGTTAAAACCCATGTTTGAAATACTGTGTTGTTGCCTGGTGTCTGCGTGACTTCCTGTGAATTTACGCTCATTTTTTCTCCTTTTTAAAGTTTTATGCAATATTTTCTAAATTTAGTTGTGAGCTGATCTGCTCATCATTATCGTCAAAAATAAACTCAACTTTGTTTGCCCCAAAGCTCTTTGCGATCGCTTCAAGCGTATCGCGAGCTGATTTATGAATTTTGCTTTGAAGCTGCGAGATAAGGCGAACGCTCATCTTTTTGACTTCGTTTCTAGCTTCTTCTATTAGTCTATTTTTATCTTCTTCTGTAAAAGTGCTACCAAAAAAGCCATTTAGCGAGTCAGGCAGTAAAAATGGTATAAATTTGCCGTTTTTCTCATCGTAAAATTTCATATCGGCGATTGAGAATTTATACTTGCAAGGAGGCATTTTTATCTTATAGCTAGAGTTTGCGATCTGCGTGATCTCGAGCTTTGGGCTAGTTAGATCGTATATGAAATTTATCTCAAACTCAAATATCATCGAAAGCTTCTTCTCGCTTATAAGCCATCTTAGATACTCTTTGCCAAAATTTCCAAACGCATGATCAGTTTTTGTGACGATCTCTTTGCTATAAACTTGAAAAACAGATAGCTCGCCGATGCTTTTTAGCTGTGAAATTTCAGTGCTGACTGAGAGATTTTCGCTATCATCTTTTGCCTTTTTTAACGCCTTATTTGACCTATAAAATGCAAATGCCAAAACAGCTAGTAAGATAGCTAATATCAAATTTGCATATTCGCTCATTTTTTCTCCTTTAAAGCTTGCTATTTTAGCTTAAATTTGTAAAGCAAAGGTGAAATTCTACTTTTATTAAAAATTATATTTAAATAATTGTTTTAAAGTAAAATCGTAATTAATAATATTTAAGTGATATTATCTTGATCATTTTTTCATATCTTATAGTAAAAATAGCGTAAAAAAGGGATTATTAAAGTAAATTTTTATCATAAATTTTAATATTTTAATTAATAATTTATTTTAAGAATATTACAATCTATTTAAATTTTATGCAAAAGGATAAGATGTGAAAAGATCCATTTTAAACAAAAAATGTATTTTGATAAGCGCGGCTTGTTGTACTCTTTTGTTTGCAAATTCACTAAATGCTAACGATCAAGAAAGTGGCAAATTTGGTGACATAAGTAGCTGGGAGAGCACTGAGTATAAAGCATACTGGGGACTAAAGCGTATCAATGCAGCTATCGCATATGCTCTTGGAGTGACGGGCAAAGGTGTGACGCTTGGTGTTATGGACTCTGGCGCATTACTTAGCCACCCTGAACTTAGTGACGGTAGGATAAGCGCACTAAAAATTTCTGGTAGCTACTACAAAGACGGACAAAAATATCCAGATACTGAGCACGGCAACTCTCCTTTTTTAAAAAAGGGAAGCACTGATAAAAATAGAGCTGACTTTGGCGACTTTAAAAAAGGTGATAAATTTGAAGCTGATGGCAACTGGATCGCTGGTGTAAACGACTCGCACGGCACGCACGTAGCTGGCACAATTGCTGGCTCAAGAGATGGTAAAGGGATGCATGGTGTAGCATTTGACTCAAAACTTATAGTAGGAAATACTGGCGGAACAGATGGTATGACATATGGACCAAGCCAAGACTACAACTTCTTTTTAGCATCTTATGAGGGACTAGCCAAAGGTGGTGCAAGAGCTATAAATAATAGTTGGGGTTCAAACCGCAAATTTTATAAAGCTTACGAGGGGGCAACTGGATTTGATGGCGGCAATAGCTTAGATATAAAAGACCTTGACGCAGCCTATAAAAGCTACTATCCATTTGTCACAAATGGTAAAAATTTCATGGATGCCGCTTATAAAGTCGCCAAAAAATACGGCATTATTCAAGTCTTTACTGCCGGAAATAGAAATGGCATGAAAGAGTCATACACAAGAGCAATGCTTCCATATTTTCGTCCAGATGCTGAAAAATACTGGATAAACGTCACTGGAGTGACAGATGGCGATGCACAACATTTTAACACCGCAGGACACTCAAAATGGTGGAGTATCGCAGCACCTGGTAAAAGTATAAAATCAAGCACGGTTGATCCTAAAAATGGAGAGGCTGGTTACGAGAGCTGGGATGGTACATCAATGGCAGCTCCACACGTCACTGGCGCACTTGGTCTTGTCATGCAAAGATATCCATATATGAGCAACTCTCAAGCAAGAGATGTTTTACTAACTACCGCAAGACAAGTTAGAGATGAGTTTAAAAAGCCAGCCGATACAAGAAAAATTTCTGGCTTTACTGCGCCACTTGGTGTACCTGATGAGCGCTGGGGCTGGGGAGCACTTGATATGTCAAAGGCTATGTTTGGGCCAGGACAGCTACTAGGTGTATTTGATGTAAGTCTAGACACGGACGATCTTTACTCAAATAATATCAGCGATGTAGCTATAAAATACAGAAAGACTGAAGATGAAGCAGAGGCGCAAATTTGGGCTAATCGCAAGGCTGAGCTTGAGAAAATGTCAAATTTAACAGCCGAGCAAAGGGCCGAACTTGATATAGGCAATGCTAGAGAAAAAGCAAGAGAGCAAAGAGCGAGCGAGGGCTATGAAGGAACTCTTATCAAGAGAGGTCTAGGCACTCTAAAACTAGCAGGAACCAACTCATACACTGGCAAAACCATAATAAAAAGTGGCAAGATCACAGCACTAAATCAATCACTAAAGTCAAGCGAAGTAGTAGTTGAAAATGGTGGTACACTTGAGATTGTTAAAGAGATGAGCGTTAGAGAGATTGATAGAAATAAATTTTCTCAAAAGCTATCTTTTAAAGATGTAACTAGAAAAAGTACAAATGACACAGTAAAAGCTACTATAAAAACAGGCGGTAGTTATATCATCTCAAATAACGCAGCAAATTTAAATCTAAATTTTGAGAAGAACTCTATTATAGATATAAGTGAGCCAGATGTAGATGTCATGAAAAGACTATATGATGATAGCTCAAAGGCAAAAACTTACGCCGTAACTGGAAATTTTAGTGGCTACAACGATACCATCTCAAAAAAATACGCATTTTTTGACCTTACTAGAAATTATAGTGACAACAAGCTAGAGCTAACACTAAAAAAATCAAAAAATACAATAACAAGTATAGCAGCTAGTGACAACCAAAAAAGAGTAGCACAGCTCATAGAGAGTACAGCCAGCAGACCAGCACTCCTTGCTTCGCCGTTTAGAAGTAGACCAGCAGTTATTACGAGTGATCTATACAGACACTTCATCTACGCTACACCAAAAGAAGCAAGTGATACGCTAAAAACATTTGCAAATAATGCAAATTTAGCTCAACATAATGCATTTTTATTAGAAAATATTTTGCTCAAAAATGCCATCATCAACCATGAATTTGATCCATTCAGTGCAAAAGCAATCGATGCAAGTGGCATGAAATTTTGGTCAAATACCATGGCTAATGCTATGAAATTTGATGATGTAAAAGCAAACTCATTCACTCAGCTTTTTGGATTTGACGGTAGCGTAAATGACGCTTTAACGCTTGGTGGTGTGCTTGGTGCCAGTAGTGAAAAAGTAAAAGAAGATGGCGAAAATGCTTACAAAACAAAAGGTACAAGTGTCGGTATCTACTCAAAAAGCCAAATTTCTAGCACAAAACTAGACCTCGGTCTCATATACACAAATGCAAAACGAAAAACACAAAATGGTGCTACAATCGCGAGCTTTTACTCAAATGAGCATGTAAAAAGCAAAGAAAAAGCACTTACTACTTACGCAAATTTGGCACTAACTAGCTTTAAAAGTTCAACTTTCTCACTAAATCCTTATGTGGGCGCAAGCTATCTACGTATGAAAACTGATATTACCAGCCAAAATGTAGGGATTTTCAGAATGGATGTTGATGAAAAAGCTAGAAATTTAGGTGTATTTAGCATAGGTCTAAACCCTAGCGTACCATTTAGTCTTGGTAGCACAAAGATGAAATTCGAAGCTGATCTAGCCTACAATAGACTAGTTGGCGATACAAGACCAAATATCGGCGTAAATATCGCAAATGCTGGATACTTGGAGCTTGAAGGAAAAGAGGTGCACAATCTTGGCACAGCTAGCCTTGGTGTAAAAGCTAATGTTTATAAAAATATAAATTTAGGTTTATCTTACACAGGTGCTTTTGCTAAAGACGTGAAGTCAAACAGCATAAATGCAAAATTTGAAATTTTGTTTTAATAGGTAAATCGTGCTCGCTACTTTAAATAGTAGCGAGCCATTAAATTAAAATAGTTGAGTGAAAGAAAAACCGTTTTTAGTAAGCACTTCTTTGATCTTTTCTTGATGCTCAAGACCCTTTGTCTCAAGCGTGATCGTAATGCTTGCATCGCCATAGTCAAGCCTTGTTGAGAAGCGGTCGTAGTCGATTTTCACGATGTTTGCATTTGCTGATTTTAGGCTGTCGGTTAAGCTCATGAGCGCTCCTGGCTTATCCACAAGCGTTATTTGCAAGGTCATCTTGCGGTGTGACTTGATAAGACCTTTTTCGATGATGATAGATAGCACTTGTACATCGATATTTCCGCCACTTAGCACCACGCCTATCTTTGCACCTTTTTTAAATTTGATCTTATCATGCATGAGTGCTGCCACACCTGCTGCACCAGCACCTTCAACTACGATCTTTTGCGTCTCTAGCAAAAACAAAATCGCAGTCGCGATCTCCTCGTCATCGACTTGCACAAACTCATCCACGCACTCTACGATATTTGCCAGCGTGATCTCGCTCGCATCACGCACAGCTATGCCGTCTGCTATGGTACGGACTGATTTTGAGTTTATGCTCTTTTTGGCACCATAGCTATTAAACATAGCTGGAGCACCCTTTGCACCGACACAGATTACTTTTGTCTTTGGATTGACCTGCTTTATACAACTAGCCACACCACTAGCTAATCCGCCGCCGCCAACTGGGACGATGACTATATCAAGGTCGCTTATCTCATCAAGCATCTCAAGCCCCACAGTGCCCTGCCCTGCCATGACGTACTCGTCGTTAAATGGATGAACAAAGGTCATACTCTTTTCTTTGGCGTAATTAACCGCAAAAGCGTATGCCTCGTCAAAGTTATCGCCCTTTAAAATGACCTCTGCACCAAGGTCCTTCGTGCCAGCAACCTTTAGAAGTGGGGTTGATTCTGGCATGATGATGCAAGCATGCACGCCAAATTCCTTTGCGCTTATAGCAACACCTTGAGCGTGGTTGCCAGCGCTTGCAGCCACAACGCCACGTTTTCTCTCCTCATCACTTAGGCTAGCTATTTTATTGTATGCGCCTCTTATCTTATATGCGCCGGTTCTTTGTAAATTTTCTTCTTTCAGGTAAACACTTGCGCCTAAAATTTTACTAAGCTTTGCACTTAGCGCAAATGGGGTCTTAGTCACAAAATGACCGATCGTGATTTTTGCTTGGATGATTTTATTTAGTGAAACCATTTTTTCAAATTTTCCTTTTTAAAATTATTCTTTTGCCCTTAGTAGCACGCCACACTCAATGTGATAAGTGTTTGCAAACTGATCAAAAATGGCAAATTTTATCACTTTATGGCTTTTACAAAGCTCTTTTAAATTTTCTTTTAGAGTCTCTGGGTTGCACGAGATGTAGATGATATTTTTGAAATTTTTGATGAAATTTACGACACTTTCACTTAGTCCTGCACGAGGCGGATCGACAAGGACATGCGAGAAGTTAAAGTCGCTTAAATTTATCTCTTTTAGCCTGTTAAATTCCCTAACGCCAGCAAATGCGCTCATAAGCTCATCAGCATCCATTCGTAAAAATTTGATGTTATTAGCCTTGTTTAACTCGCAGTTTTTAAGGGCATTTGCGATCGAGCTTTTTGAAATTTCAGTGGCAAGAACGTTTTTAAATTTAAACGAAAGCGGAATGGTAAAATTTCCATGTCCACAGTAGAGCTCAAGGAGGTCATCGCCGCTTTGCACGCACTCTTTAGCCCAAGCTATCATCTTTTCATTTACGGCTCTATTTGGCTGGATAAAGGCATTTTCAGATAGGCTAAATTTATAAATTTCACCACCAACATCTAGCTCATCGATCAAATTTAGCTCACCACTTAGTAGCTTTTGCCCACGCGATCTAGCAAGTATGGTGACGTCAAGCTTGTTAGCCAAAATTTTCATAGCCATTTCAAACTCACCATCAAGCCTTTTATGATAAAGAAGCGTGATCAAGATACCGCTTTTACAAGAGATAAATTCCACTCCAAAAAGCTTTGCACGCAGTGTTTCGCTCTCTTGTAAGTTATAAAGCAAGCTTGGCATAAGCTTTGAAATTTGCTCGCAAACCTTTGGGCAATCATCTATAAAGAGCTTTTTGCCCTTTTCGCTTGCATGCATCGTATAGTAAAGCTTTATACCTTCATGCCAGATGCCAAACTCAGCTCTTGTGCGGTAGTGCTTTGGTGTTGAGCTAAAAACATCAAACTCACTATCATAAAACTCTGAAAAATTTTGTTTTATAAGATCAGTTTTAAATAAAATTTGCTCATCATAAGGAATAAAAAGAGTGCAAGAACCGCACTCTTTTAAATAATTGCAATCCAAATTTATGCTTCTACTTTCTTTCCAACAAATCTAACTAGCACCCAAATCGCTAAAAAACCGCAAGGAAGTGCGATCCAAACGCTAAGACCAAGTGCAACTGGCAAGTAGCCAACTAGCACACAAACCGCACAAACACTAAGTGCATAGACCATTTGAGTCGATACGTGGTCGATGTGATTACATCCTGCGCCCATCGATGAAAGAATCGTAGTGTCCGAGATTGGCGAGCAGTGATCACCAAAGATTGCGCCTGTGAGCACGCCTGAGATATTTACGATCATGTATGCATGCATAGCATCACCCTCTAGTCCGTAGTTTTTGCCGACCGCATAGGCTAGCGGGATAGCAAGAGGCATTAAAATTCCCATCGTGCCGTAACTTGTTCCAGTTGAAAAGCTTATAAACGAGCCAAGGATAAAAACAGCTACTGGAAGGATAAATTTAGGTGTTGAAGAGCTTAATAGATCAACCAAATATCTTGATGTGCCAAGCTCTTTTATAACAGCACTAAGACTCCACGCAAGAAGCAAAATCACAACTGTAATTATCATAGTTTTCCAGCCTTTTACCCATGTGCTGATAGCCTCTTTTACGTCAAAAATTTTACGCCAAACGCCCATTGTGATAGCTACAATGCTAGCAAGTAACGCTGCTTGAAATAGCGATGTAGCTGAGTCTGCTTCACCAAAAGTGTCTTTAAAAGTAGAAAAAGCAAGCGGATTGGCAAGTGCGTTTTTAAGAGCATCGCCCTCAAGTGCAGCAAGACCACTAAAGTAAAAACTAGTAAAAGCACCAATAACTAGCACAAGAAGTGGCACAACAGCGTTTGAGGCGCTTAGTTTTACGCCTTCTTTTGGCTCAAGTGTTTTATCTTCTAAGTCTTGGATCTGAGTTTTGCCAGAGTGAAGTTCGCCCTTTCTAGCACGTCTTTCAGCTAATAGCATTGGGCCGTATTCACGTTGCATCAAGGCGGTACAAACTATGAAAAACAGTATAAAAAGGTTATAAAATCTATATGGAATTGTCTCAATAAATATAGAATAAGCATTAATTCCAGTCTCTCCAACTAGTTCATAGCCCTTTTCAATGAGTGAAACCTCAAGGCCAACCCATGTCGAGATGATAGCAATACCAGCGATCGGTGCCGCAGTAGCGTCTATGATGAAGGCTAGCTTTTCACGGCTGATTTTAAATTTATCGCTTATTGGTCTCATAATAGGGCCAACGATTAGGGCATTTGCGTAGTCATCGAAAAATACAAAAATTCCCATGAGCCATGTTGAAATTTGAGCTGAGATACCTGTTTTTGCCTTTTTGCTAAGCCAAAGAGCAACCGCCTTTGTGCCACCCATCTTTGTAATGAGTGCGACCACGCCGCCGATACAAAGCACTTGAAGTAAGATGCCTGAATCAGTCTTATCAGCCATTGATTCAACGACCCTTGAAACGATGCCGGTAAAGCCTTTTACGATACCCATAAAGATGTTTTCATTGATGATATTTATGAGAAATGTTCCGCTAAAAACACCTATAAATAGCGACAATATAACGTCTTTTGTGATAAAAGCAAGTGCTATTGCCACAACAGGTGGTATAAGCGTAAATACGCCATAAATTTCAGCGTTTCTCTTTGCCACTTCTGGATCGACACCAAAAAGCGCAACGCTAAAAAAAAGTAATAATAAAATTTGTCTCACAAGAACTCCTTAAAATTTTTCTATCGCAAGCCCAGCCCAAGTCTGCGTATTTGCCATGACTTCGACCCTATTTATGTTGACACTTCCAGGCATATTTAGACAATTTACCAAAATCGTCGCTATATCCTCAGATGTGATGAAATTTGTATTTTCATAAAGACTATCTGCCTTTGCTTTATCTCCTCTAAACCTAACCTCGCTAAATTCAGTCTTGCAAAGTCCTGGCTCGATATTTGTCACTCTGATATTTGTGCCGACTAGATCGTTTCTTAAATTTAAACTAAACTGCTTAACAAAGGCCTTTGTGGCACCATAAACGTTACTTCCAGGATACGGCCATGAGCCAGCTGTTGAGCCAATATTAAAGATATAGCCCTTTTCTTGCTTGTAAAGTAGCGGCAAAACCGCCTTTGTTGAGTAGATAAGACCCTTGACGTTGGTGTCTATCATCGCCTCAAAGTCCTCCACCTTCGCATCTATCGTCTTTTCAAGTCCAAGAGCCATACCAGCGTTATTTACAAGCACTTCGATGTCTTTAAAATTTTCAGGCAAGCTATCAACTGCGTCAAAAACAGCTTCTTTATCGCGTATGTCAGCTACGATGATATGCGTATCGCCAAGCTCGCTTGCAAGCTTCTTTAACCTATCTTCTCGCCTTGCAAGAGCGACTATCTTGTAGCCTTCTTTTGAGAGTCTTCTGGCGATCGCCTCGCCAAATCCAGATGTTGCACCGGTTACAAAAGCTGTCTTTTTCATGGTTTTTCCTAATTGAAATTTGGTTTTAAACCCAAATTTTCTAAAAATTTGATCGTCTTTTCGTTTTGTTCTTTCATGGCATAGTCAAGCGCGTTAAATCCAGCGTCATCAGTGGCGTTAATATCAGCGCCGTTATCCATCAAGAGTTTTAAAATTTCTGGCGTTGCGTGAGCTGCTGCATGCATAAAAACGCTTCTGTTTGTATGCTCTAGACCGCATGTATCTTCAACTTGCGTCATACCCAAATTTATCATATTCATCTTGGCATTTTCGTCTATATAGCTCTCGTTTGCATTGGCACCATTTTTTAGCAAAAGCTCACAAAGTGGCTTATCGCTAAACTGCACAGCATAAAAAAGTACACTTTTTCCAAAGAAATTTTTGTGATTTACATCGGCTTTATTTGCAAGTAAAATTTTTACATTTTCTATATTTTTTAAAGCAAAAAATAGCGGCGTCTCATCACCCAAATTTACATCGGCACCGCGCCTTATGATCTCTTTTATCATGTCACTACTTTTTTCGTTTAAAAGTGCGATATTAAGCAAATTTGTAAGCTCAGCGGTACTGAAATTTTTCGAGTAGAGCAAATTTGCCAGCTCATCGGAATTTATCCTTTGAGCCATCATATTTTGCTCAGGTGTTAAAATTTTAGCTTTATTTACATTTTTACCAACGCCAAAAGTCAAAAACTCATTTACCACGCTAGTTGCGTAGTAAGCAGCACTTGCCGTATCAAGTCCCAGGCTTTCATAAAATTTTACAAGCGGAGTTTGAGCGTTTTTGTAAGCTTCGATAAATTTTTTATATTTTAAAAAATTAAACAAGCTCTCGTTTGCCCAGTATCTAAGATACTCCATTCTAGCGTCTTTTTCACCCTCAGCAACCTCTGGCTTTGCAAGCTCTTTTTGATAAAGCTCAGGTGCAAATGACGCTTTTAGCAAAAGCCATCTAAGCTTATTTAAATTTTCTTTATAAACTCTATCACCAACGCAACTTTGAGACTCACTTCTCACAGCCACACTCGCGTCAAAAAGCTCTTTCACCTCTTTTAAATTTAAAAGCGAACCATCACAGTAAAATAGCCCCTCATTCGCGTAAGCAAGATCGTTTGGAGTAGTTTTAAAGCTCTCTTTTTTGGCAAGATCACTGCACTCTAAAGCGTGTAAATTTATCAAAAAACAAACGCTAAAAAAGAGAAAAAAAACTACTTTTTTCATCAAAGCTCCTTAAAATTTCGCGATATTGTAACAAATTTATATACTAAACTCACTTATTTCATTAAAATTTAGATATTTATAAATTTTATCTTTGTTTAAACTAAGACTTTCTCTTACTATATTTTTGTACTCATCGATGTTTGGCAAACGCCCAAGTAGCGCACAAACAGCAGCTAGCTCGGCACTTCCTAGATAGACCTTCGCACCCATTCCCATTCTGTTATCAAAATTTCTAGTTGAAGTAGAAAATACTACTGCATTGTCGTTTACTCTTGCTTGATTGCCCATACAAAGCGAACAGCCTGGCACCTCTGTTCTTGCATTTAATCTTTTAAAAATTTCATAAACGCCTTCATCTTCAAGTGTGTTTTTATCCATCTTTGTCGGCGGTGCGATCCAAAGCCTAGTTGTAAGCTTGCTCTCATGCTCCAAAATTCTAGCAAGTGCTCTATAATGGCCGATATTTGTCATACAGCTTCCCACAAAAACTTCATCAATTTTATGCACTCTTTTGTTATCAGCTAAAATTTCACTTAGCGTTGCCACATCGTCTGGGTCATTTGGACACGCCAAAATCGGCTCATCTATCTGCAATAAATCGATCTCCAAAATTTCAGCGTATTTTGCATTTTTATCGGCTCTTAAAAGAGTTGGATTTTCAAGCCATTTTTGCATTTTTTCTTTTCGTCTAAGCAGAGTCTCACGGCTCTCGTAACCAGCTTTTATCATCGCGTCAATTAGCGCAACGTTTGAGCGAACATACTCCACGACACTATCAACGCCTAAATTTACCACACAAGCCGCAGCCGAGCGTTCAGCTGAAGCGTCACTTAGTTCAAACGCTTGCTCTACTTTTAGATTCTCAAGTCCTTCTATCTCTAAAATTTTACCCGCAAAAATGTTCTTTTTATCTTTCTTCTCAACGCTTAAAAGCCCTTTTTTAATGGCAAAATAAGGTATCGCATTTACAAGATCACGAAGCGTCACACCCTCTTTTAGCTCGCCTTTAAATTTGATCAAAACTGACTCTGGCATATTTAGTGGCATCATTCCAAGTACTGCTGCAAATGCGACCAGGCCGCTACCAGCAGGGAAGCTGATACCGATAGGAAATCTCGTGTGACTATCGCCGCCAGTGCCCACCGTATCAGGCAGTACCATGCGGTTTAGCCACGAGTGGATGACGCCATCACCTGGCTTTAGACTCACACCGCCACGTAAATTTATAAATTTTGGCAAGCTCTCATGCATCACAAGATCACTTGGCTTTGGATAAGCGGCCGTGTGGCAAAAGCTTTGCAGAACAAAATCCGCCCCAAAACTAAGGCTTGCAAGCTCTTTTACCTCATCTCTAGTCATTGGCCCTGTCGTATCTTGCGAGCCAACAGTTAAAATTTCAGGCTCCACATAAGCCCCAGCTCTAACACCAGCTACGCCACAAGCCTTGCCGACCATCTTTTGAGCCAGCGTATAGCCACCTCCCTGCTCTTTTGGCTGATCTGGTTTTATAAAAATTTGTTCCTCTCCAAGCCCAAGTGCTTCTCTAGCCTTTTTAGTCACTTGGCGACCGATCATCAGCGGTATCCTGCCACCTGCTCTTATCTCATCACTTAGAGTGTTTGGGTTTAGTTTGAAATTTGCCACGAGCTTTTTCTCAGTGCCAATAAGCTTATAAATTTCGCCTTTAAATGGATAAATTTCTATCTCGTCGCCCATTTCAAGCTCATTTACATTTGCAACTATCGGCATTGCACCGCTGTCTTCTGCTGTGTTAAAAAATATCGGAGCTATAGTAGTGCCGATCACGATGCCGCCCGTTTTTTTGTTTGGCACACCCTCTATCTCATCGCCCAAATGCCATTGGATCGAGTTTATACCGCTCTTTCTGCTACTGCCAGTGCCAACCACGTCGCCAACATATGCCACTTTTTTACCACGAGCTTTAAGCTCTTTTAAAATTTCTAAACCCTCAGGCATCTTTTTTACAAGCATTGCTTTTGCATGAAGTGGTATGTCAGCCCTTGTATATGCCTCGCTCGCTGGACTTAGGTCATCAGTATTTGTCTCACCTGGTACCTTAAAAACGACAGCGTTTATACAGGCTTCAATTGGCTTTTTATGCGTAAACCACTCCGCATTTGCCCAAGAAACAAGCACCTCTTTTGCAAATTTATTGTTGCTACTTAGTTTTACTATCTCGTCAAAATATTCATGCACCAGGATGATATTTTTTAGCTCATTTGCTGCAGCACACGCAATATTTTCATCGCTATTTTTTAGAGCTCGCACTAAAATTTCCACATTATATCCACCAAGCATCTTGCCTAAAATTTTAATGGAACGCATAGCGTCAAGACCGCCAACAGCAAGTCCATCTATCACTTCACCAAGAAATTTTGCCTTTATCTTCGCTGCGTCATCAACGCCGGGATTGATACGAGTTTCAAGCAAACTTATAAGAAATTTTAGCTCGCTTCGTGCCTTTTCATCTCCACTAGACTTGCTGGCAAGCTTTATTAGCTCGCAAACTTCACTTGTTTGCTTGGCATTTAGCGCAAGCGGTGGCACGCCCTCTTTTTCTCGCTCGCTCACGTGTTTTTCGTAGTCGGTAAAAAAGCTCATAAAATTCCTTTGTGGTTTTTTGCTCGTTATTTTTAGCCTAAAAATCGCTAGTTTGCTTGCATTTTATCAAAAAGCAAAACAAACTAAAGTAAAATTTGCCCAAATTTTCAAATTTAAAGGAGCAAATGTGTCAAAAGCTTACCTAAAATCGCCTATCGGAATTTTGGAGATCGTTGCCAATAAAAATGGAATTTTCGAGATAAATTTTGTAGATAAATTTGAAAAAATTGCAGTAAAAGATGAAAATCTAAAGCTTTGTTTGGATGAGCTAGAGGCTTATTTTAATGGCAACCTTAAAAAATTTAGCGTGAAGCTTGATATAAAAACAACTAATTTTAGAGCAAAAATTTATGAGGCCTTACAAAAAGTACCATACGGAGAAACGACCACATACGCGGCCTTAGCACTTGCTGTAGGTCACAAAAATGCCTACCGAGCAGCTGGATCAGCCAATGCCAAAAATCCACTGCCTATCATCATCCCTTGTCACAGAGTGCTAGCTAGCAGTGGGCTTGGTGGCTACTCTGGCGGCGAAGGCTTGCCAACTAAAATTTGGCTCTTAGAGCATGAGGCAAAGCATAAATAGCTAAAAATTTACAGCAAAATAAAAGTCTATCAAATTTTAAAATTTACAAGCGAACATTTTTAAAATTTATCAGAGTATTTGAAACGTATGCAGTGCTTTAGCGCCATTGAATGCACCTTGAACGTGAGTGATTTAGCGGATTTAAAAAAAGTAAGAGAAGAGGACGGCCTCGTAATTCAAGCCCCATTGTCTCTCTTTTGAATAAAAAGGAATTTACAAATTTAATCAAGCTGTCTTTACAAATTTTAAAACTTCATTCACTTGCAAGAGCTGACTACTAAAATCTGAATTCGCTTACTACTTAGCTCAAATTTTAGAGCCAAAATTACTCGTTTATGAAATTTTAAAATTTACTTGACACTCACTTGATTTAACAAAGCAAATTTACAAATTTTAAAACTTTACTCACTTGTTGCTGAAATCGAAGCGTGATATACTCGCTCATAAATTTTAAAATTTGTTTTTCTCTAATGTGCTGCATGTGCTTATAATGTTTAAATTATTAATTGCTTTTATGCGTTATATGGCTTTTTGTTTGGATTTTAGAATCGTCAAATTTATAAATTTCCCTAGACCTAATCTTACTTAGGACTAGGGAAAGATTATTTTTTAGCTACAAGAGCGTTTTTTAGCACATCATCGATCGTATCTACGGCGATAATCTTCATATCAGCCTTTACTTCGGCTGGGATATCTACTAGGTCGCGGTCGTAGTTCTTGCGAGGTATCAGGGCTGTTTTGATGCCAGCTTTGTGCGCGGCGATTAGCTTCTCTTTTAGACCACCAATCGGCAGAACTCTACCAGTTAGCGTAATCTCACCAGTCATTGCTATGTCGTGTTTTACCTTTGTGTCGGTTAGTATAGACGCGATCGCAGTTGCCATCGTGATGCCAGCACTTGGGCCGTCTTTTGGTACAGCGCCCTCTGGTACGTGCAAGTGAAGATCATAGCGCCTATAAACATCGCTAGCTTCGAGTTTACGCTTATCGTCATCTAGTTTTGGCACGATAGTCATCGGTACTTTTATTTTTTTGTTGTCTATCAGCACTTTTACCACGCTAAATGCGATCTGAGCGCTCTCTTTCATCACGTCGCCTAGCTGACCTGTGATCTGCATGCTGCCTTTACCCTGGATCCTGATAGCCTCGATCCTTAGCACATCGCCACCGACACTTGTCCAGGCTAAGCCATTTACTAAGCCGATCTGATCTTTCTTGTCCGCTGGCTCGATCTCATAGACCTTTTTCTCTAAAAATTCTTTCAAATTTTTAGCCGTAACGCTGATCTTGCCCTCATTTTTTTTAGTGAGGATATTTTTGGCGACCTTTCTTAATATATCAGCGATCCTACGGCGTAAATTTCGCACACCACTCTCTCTTGTGTAGTCGCTGATAATTAGCTCAAGTGCCTCTTTGCTGATGCTAACATCGCTTGGTTTTAGGCCGTGCTTTTTAAGCTCTTGAGGCAATAGATATTTTTTAGCGATCTCAAATTTCTCTTGTGGTGTGTATGAGCTAAGCTCGATAAACTCCATCCTATCACGAAGTGCAGCTGGTATCATGCTCACGTCATTTGCTGTAGCGATGAAGATGATCTTGCTAAGATCGATGTTGAAATTTAGGTAATAATCTCTAAATTTATTATTTTGCTCAGGATCTAAAATCTCAAGCAAAACCGCGGTCGGGTCGCCTCTGTAGCTTCTGCTAACCTTGTCGATCTCGTCTAGCACAACCACTGGGTTCATCTGCTTGGCTTCTATGAGCCCTTGCACGATACGCCCTGGCATAGCGCCTATGTAGGTGCGGCGGTGGCCTCTTAGTTCGTTTACATCCTCAAGTCCACCAAGAGCGATCCTAACTAGTTCACGCTTTAGCGCCTTTGCGATCGAGTTTGCAAGGCTTGTTTTACCCACACCTGGAGGGCCTGCAAAGCATAAAATAGCGCCATTATTTACCTTCTCGCCAACGCCTCTAAGCTCCAAAAGCTCACGCAAAGCAAAATACTCCTCTATGCGCTCTTTTGGCTTTTCAAGACTGTAGTGATCGGCATTTAAATGCTTGCTCACCTCGGCGATAGAGGACTTTTTCTTAGCTATATTTTCAAATGGAATTTCTAAAACCCAGTCAAGATAGCTTTGTAAGGTATTTGCGTCAGCTGAGTCTGGGTGCATACGACTAAGTTTATCTATTTGTTTTTTGATCTCTTTGTAGGCGTCCTCGGCCATAAATTTCTTCTTCGCATCAAGCTTTTTGCGGTACTCTTCAAGCTCCTCTTCACGGCTCGTATCTGCTCCAAGCTCAGCTTGAATTTGCTTTAGCTGCTCTTTTAAAAAGTACTCTTTATTTGTCTTATCGATCTTTGAATGGACTTTATTTTTTATCTCTTTTTGAAGCTTATTTGCCTCAATCTCTTCGATAACGTAGTCGATGAGCTTTAGTAGGCGTTGCTCTAAATTTTCCTCGACAAAAAAGCCATAAGCGATCTGTTTTTTTAAGCGAAGCGCGCTTGAGACTAGGTCACAAACCCTGATCGCTTCAGCACTCTCTTCGATAGTTTTTAAAAGATCTGGTGGAAAAAAGTGGCTAAACTGCGAAAGCTCTCTCACTTTTTCTCTTAAAACCACGATAAGAGCGTCTGTTTTGACCTGCGATGGGCGCTTGACGTGGAGCATATCGACGATACCACGGAGTGGATTTATACCTGATTGTTTTAAAATTTTACCTTTGTCGATGCCCTGAAATAGTACTTTTACGCGTCCATCAGGTAGTGGCACACGGCGCATTATCGTGCCGATAACGCCAGCATCATAGATGCCATCAAAGTCTCTAGCGCCGTCTTGCTGAGGCTTTGTGGGCACCACAAGGATCGGAGTCTCTTCTTGTATGGCAAGTTCGAGTGCCTTTAAATTTTCATCATCGCTTAAAAAGAGCGGAGTTATCATAAATGGATATAAAAATAGCTCGTCCTCAACGATGATGGGAATTTCGGTTGGGAAGCCTTTATTTTCGTTTATTTGCAAAATTTCTCCTATTCAAACAGTTTTCTATACCATGCCACGTCAGGTTTGATAAGATCTGAGTTTTTAAACGGCGACTCTTCAAGCTTTTGCTCGTAAATTTTAGCCGAAACATCACGGCCGGTTCTATTGTAAAGATCTGCTATTTGCATATCTAGGAAGTAAAGCGCGAGTTTGAATTTAATAAGCATAGTCTCGATAAGAGGCTTATACTCGGTATTTGGATACATATAAAGAAATTTCTCGATCTCTGTTACGCTATCTTCCATAAGCTTTTGGTTGCGGTTTGGCTGAGTAAATGAGTCAAAATTTGCTTTTATCTTTAGATACTGAGCAAACTCTGTTTTTGGGCCGTTATCGCCGTATCTTTTAATGTACTCGTCAAGATAGTGATTTGCCATTAGATACTCTTCATCATTTGCGTGAGCTTGGGCAAGGATAAGTAAAATTTGCTCCAAAAGTGGGCTTGCTACGTGTTCGCTTGCCATTGAAACATAGTGTTTATCGGCCGCTTCAAGATCGCCATCTTTTATATCAGCTATAACCTGAGCATACCACTCATCAGGAGTTAGATTGTAAAGCTCGGTATATTTTTCAGCACAACCACTAAAAAGCCCCAAAAGAGCCACAACTGCTAGAAATTTAGAAAATCTTTTCATGCTTTTCCTTAAAAAGTTTAAATCCTCGTATTCTACATTTTTTGGCATTATTTTTGTATAAATTTTTTAAAACTATGATAAAATACGGCAACTTTACAAAATAGGAGTTAGTATGATTTTTAGTGTTAAAAGCCCTATTTTAGGCTTTGAGCATATCAAGACGATGGAGTTAATTGAACTTGATAAATTTTTTGTTAAGCTAGCAAGTAAAGATGATGAGACATCTTTTACAATGATAAATCCTTTTGCATTAAGAAGCTACGAATTCGATATTCCAAGCTATTATGAAGATCTTATGGAGATTAAAGAAAGCTCTCAACTTAGAATTTATAACATTATCGTTGTTGCACTCCCGCTTGAAAAATCAACTGTAAATTTTATAGCTCCTATCGTTTGCAATATGGACAATATGACCTTATCCCAAGTCGTTTTAGACATTGCCAAATATCCTCAGTACGGGCAAGCTGAAATGATAGAAAATTTTATACAAAAATAGTAGCTAAAAGCTTTTAGAAAATCTAAGGAGAGATTTTTTATTGTTATTTAGAGGATTTGTTGTGAAGATAGCATACTTACTCTGTTTTATTGTCACGTTTGGTTTTTGTGCACCCAGAGCTTGTACGACAGCAGAAGCAGCATCTATTGGTTGTAGTGGAGCAAATTATTCTTGCTTTATAGACGCTGAAGAGTACCAAGACAACTCTTCTAAAAATATCCCACATTGCATAAGAAAATCTGATAGAACTTGGACGATAGATACCAATAGCTTTTCTTCAGGCTTAGCACAAGACCACTATCATATTTATGTTGAGCAATTTTCTCCATGGAATCAACGATCATTAATAGGTATGTGGGATGATCACTCTAAAGGCTTAAGACAAAGATCAATAAATGGAAATCTAAATACCAGAGTAAATGGAGATATAGCTACCATTGGTGCTACTATTATGATTCCACAATACGCTGGATATAATTTTGTTCCAGATCCATCTAACGTAACAAGAACATCATCTACAGCCGATAGAATATTTTTAAATGATGGTGGCTTTACGTCTAGTAATTACACGCTTTGCCAAAAAACATATATTTATAATCCTAGCAAGTATCCTTATTGTCAAAATTCATCCTCTTCCACATTTGATTTTAGTGAGAAAAATACCTTTATACAAAATAATTTAAAAGGCAAAAACGTAGTCTATGCCAGGCTTTATTGGGGCGGCTCTCTTTATCAAAACTGGGCAATAAAAAATCTTGGGTCAAATTTATATGTAAGTGCTTTAAATTACATAAAAGGATATAGCAGGATTGATTTTAAAGCTCCTGGAAAAAATGTAATTACAATAGATGCTGATCCAAAAGATGTCTTTTGGTTTGGTTCATTTAGTGAGTATAAACCAAAATCAATGACTCTTGAATCATACAATCAAAACGAGTCTAATAGCTACTATGTAAAGGCTGGAATAAACTACCAATATGTAGCAAGTGCTGATGTAACAGATATAGTTAAAGATTCTCTTGGTACTAGTGAGTCAGATAGGACATTTTATGCTGGCAATATCAGATCCACTACGATTCCCTTTAGTGATGAATTTATAGACCCAAATGATGGCACATATAAGGTAAACAACTCTACTAATAGAAAACTAAAAAAAACATACGGCACGCTACTATTCTCACCAGTTCAAGGACAAAATGGCTACTGGATACAATCCATCGCACCACAATTTGCTGCTTGGAGTTTGGTCATCATTTATGACTTTGATGATAAAACCGCTGCAGCAAACAATATAGAGCCAAAACTTGTTAGTATATTTGATGGACTAGAAAGGCTTGCAGCAGACTGGATGAAGTCAAGCGATCCATTTGGTACTATAAAGAGCTCAACCGTAGATGTAAAATTTGAAAATATCTATACACCAAAAGCAGGCGATATAAATGCTACGCTTACAATGTTTTCTTTTGGTGGCAAGCCAGAAACAAAAGGTGAGAATATTGAAATAGAAAACGAAGGTAGCTATCTGAGTATAACCAGCAAATACAATGCAAAAGGTGATCAATTTAACTCAACCATGACAAAATTTGGACAACCTATAAATCCAGGCAAAAAATTTCACTCTCAAGCAGACTTAGATATATTTGATATATCAGACAAAATGTCACATTCCCAAAAAGAAGCAGATATAAAATTTACAGTTACAACAATTAAAAATTCAGGCAGTGCTAATGTTGTAAGTGCTGACCGTATAAATTTGGCTATGGTAGGCTTTTCTACTCGTATATATAAACCAGATGTTTGCTATATGGAATATATTTATGCAAAAAAACCTAGCGATAGTACTTTTACAAAGGTGCAAGAAAATACCCCAACGGTAGTGCCAGCAAATACTATTTTAAAAACCTTCGTTGAAGTTACAAACAATACCAATGAAGCTGCCCAAGACTTTGCGCTAAAAGCTACAATAGATCCAAGCCAAATTTATAATCCAAACTCAACTTACATATACGCAAATAAATCATCACAAGGGCCTAGTGACTTGCTTACTATGTCAGGACAGGTACATTATAACGACAACACAGGCTTGCAGCAACTAAGTGGAAATGACTTAACTTTTTATTTAGGACAAGGTGCTGCTGCAAATAAGGGTGGAGAAATGCTAATTCATCAAGGCAACTACGCTTATGCCATATATGAAACGACCCTTAAGTCTAAATTTGAGCCAAATAGTTACAAAGCCACAGTTGCAAATGCTGATATAAATTTACAGCCCTATGACACATACATAAGAAGATGTAGCAATCAAAATTACAACATTACTTTAGGTGTTAGTGCCAGTCCAAATAATTTCGTCGCAAGCAATAGACAAGACGATGGCTCGGCAGCTTTTAAAACTAAATTTAAAAATAGACTTCTAACTAAAATCGTTTCTACGTCATTTAATGTCTATATCACGAACTATGATACAGATGGCAACAAAAAAGTACCAGATGCCCCAGTAGATGTAAAAGTAGAGTTGGTCGAGTCTTGCAGTGCTCCAACAAATTTATATGAACAAGATATAACATTTAATGGTGTAACTGATATTTTGTTGTCAGGCATTAGTATTGACAGAGCCTATAAAAGCGTAAAATTTAGAATTTCTCATCTTGATCCAGTGACAAATACTACAAAGGTTGAATGCGAAAAATTAGATGATTTTGCTATAAGACCAAGTCACTTTAGGCTATGGGATACCGACAAGAATACGATAAATAATAACAATGTTTTAATAGGCGGCAAAGTTTATAATAACATTGCTCTTGCAGCTATGAAACCTCTTGATAGTAGCTTAGCAAATGGATATATAAACAACATAAGTGGCTCAAATGGAGAGATAAAACTTGTACCAGCATATAGTGCGACTTGCGATCCTAGCATTATAGAGAGCGAGAACAAACTAAGCGTAGATTTTAACGATCCAAATAAAGCATTGGGTAAAATTTTCCGTCACACATCAAGTGGACCTGTTGGCTTCTCTTACTCAGATATAGGCGATACATATTTTTATGTATTAGACAAAGACTATACAGCAACTGATCAACATACACCATCAAGAGCTGATGATTGTGTAAAAAACTCAATTAGTAACGATCCGTCACAAGACACTGCTCAAGAAGGAAGGATCGGATGTAGTATAAAGCTAGAAGGTAATAGAGATTATTTATTTAGACCAAAAGATATACAAATAAGCAAGCTAAAGATAACAAAAGATAGCGATATAACATACCTTGATAATGAAGGCATACAAAAAGCAAAGCTTGACTTTGAAGTAACTGCTAGGTTGTTTAACGATGACCCTGCAAAACTTTATAATGAAGATTGCTATGCAAAGAATATGAACTTTGACATAAAGCTAGATAGAGTTCCTTTAAATTTTACAGATAATGATGGTAATGCCGGCACATTAGCAAAAGCAAATGAAGAAATTTTATTTTTTGAAATTCCTGGCTCAAACACTAGAAAAGCAATAGATCCAAGTGCCACAAAATCAACATTTTATGTAGAGAAAAATACTTTTGTAAATGGCGTAGGCAAAGGTGAAGTATATTTTAATTTTGAAAGAAAAGTAAATCATGCTAAAAATCCTTTTACTATTTCAAGTAATGATTTTAGCTTTAGCGGCATGTCAGATAGTACCGATACAGTAAAAAAATATGAAAAACCAGCAACAGAAACAACGGCAAAATTTTACTTTGGTAGGGTTTATGCACCATTTTATGAAGGGCTTTATAGCGGCTTTTACGCCAAAATTTATTATGGTGCCTACTGCGATGGGTGCAATAAAAATATCTATATGAAAGATAATGGCAAACTATGGCAAGACTTTCCAGCTGCACCATTTTGGGCTACCAATCCAAAACATAGCGCAGGAGTACTTAACTATCATGACTTTAGCTTTACAAATACTTACAGCGGCACTGTTTTAAGAAATGATGTAAGCAGCATAAGCAATGGCGAGCAAATAATTTTTATAAGAAACCCTTCAGCAGTTACCGATGTGGCTAAAATGAGAGCACCCAGCTGGCTTCTTTATAGTGAATTTGATGAGAAAACCGAAACAAATAATTTCAATCTAAATTTTCTAGTACCAAATGGCGAATGGGCTGGTAAAGTCCTAAAAAGCAATAACATAGAAGATAAGACAAGCGGTGCAGTTGGAGGTTTTATAGGAGTAAAATCAAATAGCGATAGTAACCTAGATATAAGCGACAAGACAAACAGGAGAATAGAGTGGTAAAAAGGGGTGGCTTTTCATTGATAGAGCTCATCTTGTCAGTGCTTGTAGTAGCCATAGTAAGTGCAAGCCTGCCACTAGCGGTAAGAACTACTTCAAATTTAAGCGAGCAGTCCTTAATGCAAGAAGGACTAATGAATGCTAAAACTTATATGTCATTAATATTAAAAGCACCATTTAGTGATCAAGTCTTAATAGCTGGTAAAAATACCATGCCATCATCTATAACTACTCAAGAAGCTATAATTTTTCCTCTTATTATCTGCGAGCAAGGGGCAAATCCAGATTTTTATGAAAAAAGCGGTGTAAAAGGTGAAGGACATAGGATACTTGCATATCCGGTGCAAAATTCATCTGCATGTGCCACAAGGCCTAGTGACTCAAAGCTTCCAGAATCAATCAAAAGCGTAAATTTTAAAGTAAAGTCTATCAAAAATTTCAATACTCAAAAATCCATCTCACCAACCGCTAGCACTACTAAACGCGACTTTATCATAGATACAGAGACGACTCCAACCATAACAAATGGAGCTGATAAATTTGTAGTTAGCACTCCTTTAAACGATAACGACGTTTTACAAATAAAGCTAGATACGACTATGAAAACTACAAAAGAGAGCAAAAGCGTACTTTATGGATATGCCTTTAATATAGGTGAAAGCAGTACTCTAAGTGTAAAAGAATGGAAATGAAAAAAACAAAAAAAGCTTTTACATTAATTGAGCTAATAATAGTCATCACCGTACTTGGCGTCATCTCACTTATGAGCTTTAACACGCTTATGAATTTATATCAAAACTATTTTCAAAGCAAAGTAATAAACGAACTAGAAACACAAAGCGAAATCGCTCTAGAGCAAATTTCAATGCTACTTAGCCACAGAATCAAACAAAGCGTTATCGCTAGGAAAAAAAATGGAGATTACCTAGCTCTAAATGATAGTGGCGTAAATTTAAGTAGCGACTTTGAAATTTTAGAATTTATCCCAGCTGCTTATGAACTATTTGATGGCATAAACGAATATAAAGGAGATGATACTAACGGAGATCCCATCTTCGAAGAAGGCATATATAGCGGATATGTAGATCTTGCAAATAGCTCTGTTGTAAATGGATTAAAAAGCCCTGGAAGCAAATTTAATGAAGCTTTTAAAAATGGTGTAATGGACTTAACCTGCGAAAATGATAGCAATGAAGAAGATGTAAATAGTGGCTCTAGGTGCATAAACGCCGATAATGAAAATGGTGGTTTAGTAGCGATATTTTCTAGCATACTTTATAGAGTTGGTAGTAGCTTTGGCTATCAAGAAAATTTAGACCAAAGGCACTTAGATATCGCAAAAGTTGGCATACAATCAATCGATACGCTTAAAATTTCAAGTGATTTTAAAAATAAAAAAATTTCAGAGCAGTATAAGCTAGCTTATACAGCCATTGCCATAGCACCAGCTGAACAAAGTGCCGAGGATATACAAAACAGCTCTTTTGACCTTAAAATTTACTACAATTATAGGCCATGGCTAAATGAAAGCTTTAAAAAATTTAACTCAACATCTACAAAAGCTATCAAAGCCGAAAGTGCAACACTAGCTAAACACGTAACAAGATTTGTCTTTACAGAAAAAAATGGAGTCATCGCGCTAAAGCTTTGCCTTAAAGCAGAAAAATCAGAAATAACCATTTGCAAGTCAAAGGCAGTTTATTAATGAGAAAAGGATTTACGTTAATAGCGGCGATATTTTTTCTAGTTGTGGCAGCTTCTATCAGCACTCTTGCCCTTTCGATAGCTAGCACATCAGCTAGACAAAGTAGTGAAATTTATCTAAGAGAGCAAGCGCAACTCGTTGCTCAAGCAGCAGCAGAGTATGCGATGTTTGAAATTTTTAGAACTGATTTCTCAAATAAATGCTTAGATAAAGTAAATGGAGAATTTAACGATATGTTCGACTTTAAAGTAAAAATAACTTACTTTGGCGATATCGGTATATGCACTCCACCAACCATCATGCCAGGAACAAACGGAGTCGCAAGTACTGGCAACATGATCTTTGATGTTTTTGTAACATCAAAAGATAAAAAAACGCCAAATCCTATAAATTTCCACAAGCGCACTCTTCAGAAACTTTAAAATTTTATAAAGATTTTAGTTTAATTTGTTTTTAGTTTTAGCGTGTTATAATCATCTTACTTTCTATAAAGGAGATTACGATGAACATAAGCATTGTAGGAAAACAATTTGAGCTAACAGAGCCAATCAAAAACTATATCCAAGACGCTTTTGATACTCTTGGCAAATACAATCTCGACATCATCTCAGCAAGATGTGTTGTAGCAGCCGATGAAAAACAAGGAAAAAAAGGCTTTAACGCAGAATTTTCTCTAAATATGGCCCATAAAGACACCATAGTCGTTCGCCAAAAAGATAAAGATCTTTACGCTGCGATCGATCTTGCTATCGAAAAAGCATCAAAAGTTTTAAGAAGAGAGCATGATAAGAAATTTACTGTTAAGGGCAAGGCTGATGATAAAGAATTTCGCTCAAGAATAGGCGAAGAAAAGATCGAAGGCGTTGAAGAGATCGTGCCTATGGAGCTTGAAATTTATAAACCACTTGAAGTTGAAGAAGCACTTGAAAAACTAAAATCAAGCGATAAACAATTTTACGTATTTAACGATGTTGACGCAAAAATGCGTGTGATCTACAAAAGAACAGACGGAACTTTCGGTCTTTACTAAAAACAGGGGCAGCTTTGCCCCTAAAATTTATGCTAATCTACTATAAATTTTTTTCCTAGAGTCCAAAACCCTACTTACAAAGACTACTACGCCAGCAAATGGCTTTAAATTTTCAAAAATAGAATAGATATCCTTGCGTGAGATAGATGTATATGCAAGAAGGCTTCTCTGTAAGCCATTTTAAGAAGATCTTGGCGAACTAAATTAAAACGACATAAACTAGGTTGCAGCTAGTGGAGAGTACGGCAAAGAAGTAAGTATTTTTTAAAAAAAATAATTGCAAGTATCAAAGCATGGAATTTTATTTTGTGAGCTGGCAGCATAGATAAATATGATAAAAGGCATAGCAGAGCAAACGAGTTAAAAATGCTTGATAGCACTAGAAATTTTTAAGGATAAAAGAGAGACAAAGCTCTCTTTTTGATTTTTAAAATATCAAATAGTTAAAACAAATACTATCTATTTCTCTAAATTTTCACTAGCTTTTGGTCTAAAGGCCTTGTTTATCTTTCTTGTCCAAATTATTAGCGAGATAAACAAGATAAAGTAAAATACATAGCTAGCTACAGGCCAACTAGTATCAGTACCGCTTTCTTTTAGTGAGATGACATTTCTAAACTCTTGAAGCATAGAAATTCTATATCCATAATATTTTACAGTTACGTTTTTATCGCTATTTGCAAAGCCTTGAGCTTTGGCTTGTACATCAGCTGAGTTAAATTTAAAATAAAACGGAAATCCCCATGCAGTATCTTCATTTCTATAAGCCATGACCTTATTTGAATTATTAGAATCTTTAGTATAGATAAAATAAACATCTCTGGTAGGACCATCTGCCGGATTTTTAGCGTCGATGATACCATCTTTGTCCATACGTTTGACATCGCCACCTGTGATTTGCACATTTGCATAGTGTGGAAACGAATAATCAACTACAAGAGCCAAAAAAGAGTGTAAGAGTACAATAAAAATAACGCAAATTCTTTTAAAAAATGTAATCATTTCTTTCCTTTTAAATTTGCGTTATTTTATGAAAAGATAGCTTAATAAAGGGGCAAAATACCCCTTTAGTTTTAAGCTTTTTTATTAAGCATAAATTTTAGAAGTTGTGCAAGGAAGCTGATTCCACCGATTATTAAAATCGTATCACCAATCATTCTTACCCATCTTAAATTTTGTAAGTGTGATTGTTGTAAAAGCTCAGCGCTTCTTGCATACCACATACCATGCTCTAGGCTTGCAAATGCTTGATAAATTCCTATTGGAAGTAGTGAAAGCACAATCATTAGCATAAGACCTATATTTAGGCCCCAAAAACCTACTTTCATAAGTTTTTCATCAAATTCTTGACCTTTGAATAGATAAGTAGCTACTAGCCAAACAAATCCGAGTGCCAAAAATCCATAAACACCAAATAGTGCAGCATGTCCGTGAACTGGAGTCGTATTTAGGCCTTGGATATAAAATAGTGAAATCGGAGGATTGATTAAAAATCCAAATACACCAGCACCTAACATATTCCAGAAAGCAACTGCGATAAAGCAGTAAAGTGGCCATTTTAATGTCTTAGCCCAAGTTTGAGCAAACTGAAGTCTATAATGCTCATAAGCTTCAGCGCCAAGCAATACAAGAGGAACTACCTCAAGTGCTGAGAAGCTAGCGCCAACTGCCATTATAGGTGTTGTAGTGCCTGCAAAATATAAGTGGTGGAAAGTTCCTGGAATTCCGCCTACTAAGAAAAGTGATGCACTCGCAAGTGTTGAAAACGTAGCAAATCTCTTTGAAACAAGACCAAGACTAACAAACACAAAAGCAAGTGAAGCGGTAGCAAAGACCTCAAAAAAGCCTTCAACCCAAAGGTGTACAACCCACCAGCGCCAGTATTCCATTACTGGAAGTGGACTTCTTTGGCCGTAAAATAATCCTGCTCCGTAAAATAATCCAACTGCAACAGCTGAAGCTGCAAAGATAGCAAGTAAATTTTTGTCACCTTTGTTCTTAAATCCGCCGATAAATCCGCGAAGTAAAAGTAGCATCCAAATGACAAGACCAACAAATAAAATAATTTGCCAAACACGTCCAAGCTCGATATATTCGTATCCTTGGTGTCCAAACCAGAAGCTTAAATTTATAGGCATAATATTTGCGATCGCTAAATACTCACCAGCAAAACTGCCAACCACAAGGATTAGTAGTGCGTAAAATAATAAATCTACGCCAAGCTTTTGGAATTTTGGATCTTTACCGCCATTTATAATAGGTGCCAGGAAAAGACCGCCTGCTAAAAATCCTGTTGCAATCCAGAAAATACTAGCCTGAATGTGCCATGTTCTAGCAAGTGAATAAGGAATATAAGCTGATAAATTTATACCGTAAAATTCTTGTCCTTCTACTGTATAGTGAGCCGTAAAGCCGCCTATTAAAATTTGAAATGCAAAAAGAGCCAAAGTTACAAAAAGATATTTTTTAAGAGCTTTTTGAGATGGAGTTAGGCTTAATTTACTAAGTGGATCTTCGCTAATAGCTTCCAACTTTTCATCATCTTTTTTGCCATAAAAAGAGCTAAACCAAACAAGAAATCCAATACCAGCAATAAGTATTACAACGCTTGCGATTGACCAAAAAATATTTTCGCTTGTTGGTACATTATCGATTAGTGGCTCGTGTGGCCAGTTGTTTGTATATGTAGCATCGCTGTTAGGTCTATTTGCTGCGGTTGCCCAGGCTGACCAGAAGAAAAAGTTATTAAGATCATCTCTATCAGAAGCATTTGGAAGAGTATTTTCTTTCATCGCATA
Organism: Campylobacter concisus; assembly: GCF_003048405.1. Lineage (NCBI taxonomy): Bacteria > Pseudomonadati > Campylobacterota > Epsilonproteobacteria > Campylobacterales > Campylobacteraceae > Campylobacter > Campylobacter concisus. The sequence continues at coordinate 62,305 of NZ_PIQS01000003.1, forward strand.
AGCTTCTCTTAAAGATTTAAACTTAGGGTCATTTCCAAAAAGTGATGAATACTCTTGGCTTACTTGTTTCATAGCCTTTAATCTATCGCTGCTAAGTACGATCTTATCGTCTTTTACGCCATTTTCTCGGTACTCTTTTTTAAGTAGAACTTTTAGATTTGCCTTTTGCTCATCATTTAAGTCAGCATATTTTGAGTGATAAATTTCATCTGCTTTTAACTCTAAAAATATAACTAACTCTTTGTGAAGCCAGTCCGCACTCCAATCAGGTGCTTGATATGCGCCGTGTCCCCAAACAGAGCCAACTTGCATACCTCCTATGCTTTGCCAGGCCTCTTGACCTTTATAGATGCTCTCTTTGTCGATCACAACATTGCCATTCTCATCTGTAAAATTTACAACTGGTGGCGAGCTTCTATAAACCTCAACGCCGTAGTAGCCTAAAATACTAAAGCAAATTACTAGTACTGCAACAAGTGCTAGCCAATACTTTTTGTATTCACGCATTGATTCTCCTTTTTTTAAAAATTTTAAGGCGAAGTTTATCCCATTTTAAAAAAACAAATAATGACATATGTCAACAAAAGGAGAGAATTTATCCTATTAGATTTATAAGAATTTACAAGATATGCAAATTTTTCATAATGTATATGCAAAATTTACATAGAATTAATATAAATATTATTAATATACATGTTTATACTTCAAAAATAAAGGAAAAAATATGCAAACAAATTTTATGCATAAAGTAACCAAATTTAGCCTTGTCGCTTCATTATTTATGGCTCTTAGCCTAAGCGCAGCTGAGTCTGCTAGAAGCATCACAGATATGAAAGGCGTCAAAGTAAGCGTGCCTGAGAAGGTTGAGAAGATCGCAGCACTGTGGAATGCAAACAACGAGATCATCCTAGCACTTGGCGGTATGGATAAGGTTGTAGCCACAACTGATCTGATCAAAAACAACAAGTGGTTTGAGCACGTCTATCCAAAACTTAAAAATTTACCAGCTGCACTAAATGGCAAAGACCTTCAGATCGAAGAGCTTGTTAAACTTGCACCTGACGTTATCATAGTGTATAACAAAAATTTTCAAGATGAACTTATCAAAAATGGCTTTAGCGCGGTAAATTTGATCTTTAGAGACTATCCAGATATGGAGAAAAGCATCTATGCAACAGCTGAAGTCATAGGCACTGATGATGCTAGAAAAAAAGCTGAAAAACTTGCTAATAAAATCCACGATAACTCTGAGTTTGTAACAGCAAGAACAAAAAACATCCCTGACGCTAAACGTCCAAAAGTACTTCACCTTCTTGGTGGCGCAAATTTGCTAAAAGTTGATGGTACAAATACCATCCAAAACACTTGGATCAAGCTAGGTGGCGGCGTAAATGCTATCAATACTGAGGGTTTTATGATCGAAGTTAGCGCTGAAGAGATCATCAATGCAAACCCTGATATCATCATCGTTGGCGGCAATGACACAGACGCACAGATCAAAAAGATAAAAGAGCACCCTGCATTCTCTGGCTCAAACGCTGTTAAAAACGGCAAAATTTACGGCAACCCAAAAGGTGTATGGAGCTGGGATAGATATGGTGCTGAAAGCATTCTTCAAATTTTATGGGCAGCAAAAACTATCCAACCAGATCTATTTAAAGATGTCGATATGAAAGTAAAAACAAAAGAGTTTTATAAAGAGTTTTTAAATCACGATCTTAGTGACAAAGAGTATGGCTATATCTTAAAAGCTCTAAATCCAGACGGTAGCAGCAAATAATATATGAAAAACGCAAATTTTTCACTAGTCGTTATCTTTTTAGCTCTACTAACGCTTGTTTGCGCCTTTGTCGCACTTGGCGTTGGTAGATTTTACATACCATTTAACGACGTCTTTAGCGTGCTAGCTCACAGCTTTGGCTACGGCGAGGGTGCAGCTAGCAACATCACAAATGTGATAGAAAATTTGCGTATACCTCGTATCATCGCAGCTATCCTTGTTGGAGCCGCTCTTAGCGTGAGCGGTGCTGCCTATCAAGGCGTCTTTAAAAACCAGCTAGTAAGCCCTGATCTTCTTGGCGTCTCGGCTGGTGCTTGCGTGGGAGCTGCAACTGCCATTATCTTTGATCTATCGCTATTTTGGGTGCAGGCTTTTGCATTTGGCTTTGGTCTAGCAGCTGTTGCTATAACTCTAGCCATACCAAAGATGATGGGGCGCACCAGCACACTTATGCTGGTTCTTTCTGGTATCATCGTAAGTGGCCTAATGGGCTCGATGATCGGCTTTTTAAAATATGTCGCTGATCCTGAAACAAAGCTACCTGACATCGTCTACTGGCAGCTTGGTAGCCTTGCAAAGCTTGATAGCGAAAATTTAAAATTTATAGCCCCGGTTATGATCATCTGCGCCATTTTACTAATCGCTATGAGCTGGCGTATAAATTTGCTCTCTCTTGGCGACGAGAGTGCGGCTAGACTTGGCGTAAATGTCGCTTTTGAGCGTGCTATCGTTATCATTTGCGCTACGCTTCTTACAGCATGCAGCGTCTGCATAAGCGGAATAGTCGCTTGGGTGGGACTTCTCATGCCGCACCTAGCGCGGATGCTAGTTGGTGCAAATAACATAAAAAGCATGCCAGCAAGCATATTTATGGGTGCGATATTTTTGCTATTTGTCGATACTCTAGCACGTAGCATAAGCGTGAGCGAAGTGCCTCTTGGCGTACTTACCGGCTTTATCGGCACAGTATTTTTCGTCTGGGTCTTGTGGCGAAATAAAAAGGTTGCGTGATGCTTGAAGTTAAAAATTTAAACTTTAGCTACCCAAATGGAGCTGGCAAACTAGAAAATGTAAATTTAAAGATAGGCGCTGGGGAAATTTTAACCATTCTTGGGCGAAACGGAGCCGGCAAATCAACAACCCTTGGGCTGATAAGTGGCTCACTAAAGCCAGTATCTGGAGAAATTTTTCTCGATGGCAAAAACGTAGAGAGCCTAAGTAATAAAGACCGAGCAAAAATAATGGCATATGTGGCTCAAAGCGAGATCACAGAGTATGACTACACAGGGCTTGAGTTTATCACGATGGGGCGTGCTGCACATCTTGGTATCTTTGCAAGGCCTAGTAAAGAGGACGAGGAGATCGCTAAAATTTACACTAAAAAACTTGAGATCGAGTATCTTGAAGATCGCTTTATCACGCAGATGAGTGGTGGCCAAAAGCAAATGTGTATGATCGCACGTGCGATGGCTGCGCAGCCAAAGATGATTATATTTGACGAGCCAACGAGCGCGCTTGATTTTGGCAACCAGTATAAATTCCTACGCACCGTCAAGTGGCTAAAAGAGCTTGGCTACTCGGTCGTGCTAACCACTCACAACCCTGACTTTGCTGTGCTTCTTGGCGGATATGTCGCACTTGTAAGAGGTGATGGAAATGTTGAGTTTGGCACAGTCAATGAGATCATAAGAAGCGAAAATTTAAGCAAGCTTTACGGACTAAGCTTAAACGTAAGCTACATCGACGAAGTAAAAAGAGAGTGCTGTTTAACATATCCTCTTTAAATTTATACTCTCAAAAGAGAAATTCTTTTGAGAGCGCTTTTTTGTATTATTTTTCTTATTTAATACTGCCTTTGGAGTAAAAATGAAAAAAGTAGTTTTGATTTTATTTTTTGCATTGATAGCAAATGCGGCGGATAAATTTGATTGTTCTAAACGCTACTGCAAAGAGATGAAAAGTTGCGAAGAAGCATATCACTATCTAAGAAAATGCGGACGCAGTGGATTTGACCGTGATCGTGACGGCATACCATGCGAGAATGTATGCAAAGAGCGAAGAGTAGAAAAATAACTTTATTAAAATTTACTCCGCTAAATTTTAAAGCCAACAAAATCAAAAATTTTAAGTTAAGTTAAAAGCAACTAGGCATTATTTTTAGCAAGTGTTGCCACTCTAGCCTTTGCAGCCTGCGTGATATCATCCTCGTAGTCATAAAAGTTAAATGTTGCTCCGTGCTGGAAAAAGCCATTTAGTATATCGCCACTTTGGCGGTTTTTCAGATCAAGCTCGGCCACCTTAAAGCCGTCATTTGTCGCGCAAAATTCCTTTAGCCTAGCTGGTGCCTCTTTTAGCTTGGTAAATAAAAAGCAGTATCCATCACCGCCGTTTCGCCCCACTCTGCCTCGCAGCTGATGAAGCGTGGCAAGCCCTAGCCGCTCAGCGCCCACGATGACGATAGTATTTAGCCTTGGCAGCGAGATCCCAACCTCAACAACGGTTGTTGAGAGCAAAATTTCGCCCTCTTCTCTAAACCGTCTTAAAATTTCTTCTTTCTCTTTGTCCTTGCCGTGCGTGACAAAGACATTTTTGAAATTCTTTAGCCAAAAGCCCTGCGCCTCGCTTAGGCTTTGGTAGTTTGAGCTCTCACTGCTCTCAACTAGAGGATAGATGATGGCCACTTGAAAGCCACCTTCAAGCTGCCTTTTGATGTGAGCGAGCAGGTAGCCAAACTCGCTTGCGCCTAAAATTTGGCTCGTTATATTTTTTTTAAATGGCATCTGCTTTAAAAAGCTAAAATTTACGATAGATGACTGGATCAAACTTAGCGTCCTTGGTATCGGCGTAGCTGAAAACTGCACAAAATTTGCCCGCTCATTCTCGTTTGAGGCGAGCTCCTCTATCTTTTTGCGTTGATTTGAGCCAAAGCGGTGCTGCTCATCGACCATGACAAGCGGCGAATTTGGTAGCTCGTGAAAGAGCAGCGCATGCGTACCAACGATCAAATTTGCCCCGCTAAAGTCTATCTTTTTCTCTCCGCTTTGAACCAACATCACATTCACAAAAGACGGCAATAGCCTCTTTGCTTCGTTAAAAATTTGCTCGCTTAAGATACTTGTTGGCGCCATCAAAATGGCACTTTGAGGATATACGCTAAGCGCGGCTGCTAGGATCACTAGCGTCTTGCCACTTCCCACGTCGCCCATTATGACGCGCCTTTTTGCCTGCACAGCACTAAGGTCGTCTCTTATATCATTTATCGCGTTTATCTGATCGTTTGTCGGCATAAATGGCAAGCCCTTTAGCCAAGAGCTTATATCAAAAAGCTTGATCTTAGGACTTTTAAAGTAGGTTTTTTTTGCGCTTAGCTTTTTTATGTAGTTAAAAATTTCTACAAATTTTAAAATGTGCGCACCCTCATTGTCGTTTTTCAGGCGGTATAAAATTTGTACGCTTTGCTCATCTAGCCTTTGTAAGTTGGCTAGAAATTTAGCCTCTCGCTCATTTAAACCCTCAGCTAGTAAATTTTGTAAATTTATATATTTTAAAACAAGTTTTTTGACCTCATCATCTTTTAGCTCGGTCTTAAATTTAGGCACGATCTGGCCTACTTTTGTGGTGATTTTTGGATTTACGATCTGCCAAGAGCCAAAGGCGTAGGAGCAAAGCCCATATATAGCCATCTCTTTGCCCACCTTAAAAGCGCCGTAGTGCCAGGACTTTGCGTTAAAAATGACGATCTTTACGCTACTTTGCCACTGCTCGCAAAAGGCAAGCGCCGTTAGCATGCCAGGACGCGAGGCGAGCGAGGTGATCTTTACATTTATGCAGATCTGCCCTTCTCTTGGGCTCTTAGCGATAGTCGTATCCTCAAAGCCCTTTGGTAGCACAAGAGCAAGGTCAAGCAGGCTAAGCACGCCTATTTTTAGAAGTTTTGCTCTGTCGCTTGCTTCAAATTTCATTTTTTAAAACGCAAAAACTTAGCTCGTTTATCTCTGTGTGAGCTTTTATGAAGCTATTTAGCTCGTTTAGCGAAAGGGCTGAAATTTTATCCAGATCCTTTAAAAATCCCCCAAGCTCGCCATGCTCATAAAACTCGCTTTGCGCGATATCAAGGCGTTTAAATAGCGTCTCAAGCCTAAGTGGTAACGAGCCAAGTAAAAATTTCTTCGCCTGCTCAAGCTCGGTCTTGCTAACGCCTTTTTTACTAAATTTTAAAATTTCCTCTTTTATAACAGCGATGGCCTCATCTTTTTTCTCATTTTTTGTCTGCATGTACCCGTATAGCTGGCTATAAGAGAGATTTAGCAAATTTCTAGCGTAGGCGCTATATGCAAGCCCTCTTTTCACGCGGATCTCCTCCATGAGCCTTGAGCCAAAACCGCCCTCACCTAAAATAAATGTCGCCACTGCGGCCTTGTATTTTTCTTCAGGTTTTACGTTAAATGGTGCACCAAAGTAGATATATGCCTGCTCGCTTTGCCTTACTATCTCGCTGGTTTCGCACTTGTTGCTTGGACTAAAACGCTCTAGCTTTCGCACCTTGCCAGGCTCTAAAATTTCTAAAACCTTAGCCAGTTCTTTTGTCTGCTTCTCATCGATGTCGCCGCCTAGCACGCAGAGTAAATTTGAAAGGTCTAAGTGCTCATTTAAAAATTTTCTTACATCTTCAAGTGTGATCGCTTTTACGCTCTTTTTCGTGCCGATACTTGGCAGAGAGAGCACGCTTTTTGGGTACAAAAGCTCAAAGAGCCCCTGCCTTGCCACGTAGTCAAAATCATTTTCATTTGCTGCGATCTCGCCAAGTGTGACGGTTTTGCACCTATTTAGGATCTCATCTCTTAAATTTGGAGCGCTCAAGAGCTCTTTTAGCTTGCCGCACGCAAAGGCAAAGTGCTCTTTTAGGCAGTTTATATCTATGCAAAATGTCTCAAAGCCACAGCTTGCGTTTAGGCTAATAGCCCTTACCTCAAGCTCTTTGGCAAATTTAGCCGATCCTAGCTTTATATCGCCCTCGTTTAGTAAATTTGCGCTTAGTCTAGCTAGTCCTGCAAGCTTGCCATTTTGAGAGCTACCGGCTACTTTGAAAACAAGTCTGAGGCTCACTACCGGCATCGCTTTTGAGTTTTCAAAAACGACTGGAATTTTTATATTTTTTACATTGATATCTAAAATTTTCATCTAAAATTTCTCCAAAATATCATAGTTTGTGTTGCGCTTAGCTGGAATTTCTCCGACATCTTTTATAAGCTCGATCATCTGATCTTGATTCATCCTAAAGCTAGCCCCTGCGGCCTTTACGACGTTTTCTTCCATCATCGTGCTGCCAAGGTCGTTTGCGCCAAAAAGAAGCGCTAGCTGGCCTATGTAGCTACCCTGCGTGACCCAGCTGCTTTGGATATTTTCAAAGTTATCCAAAAAGAGCCTTGAGACGGCAAGAAGCCTTAGATAGACGTTTGAACTTTGTTTTTTGATCTCTGGAAATTCTTGCATGAGCTTTGTATTTAGCCCCTGAAAACTCCAAAGTATAAAGGCTCTAAATCCAGCCGTTTCATCTTGTAAATTTCTGATATGCTCCCAGTGCTCCACGATCTCACGAGTTCTCTCAACCGTGCCAAACATCATCGTCGCAGTCGTCTTCATGCCAAGCTCGTGCGCCTCTTTGTGTATGCGAAGCCAGTCTGCAGTGTCACATTTTTTTGGCGCAATGATATCACGCACTCTATCGCTTAAAATTTCTGCTCCAGCCCCTGGCATCGAGTATAGACCCTTTTGGTTTAGGCGTCTTAGCACCTCTTTTGTAGAAATTTTTGAAACTCTTGCGATGTAGTCGATCTCAACGGCCGAAAAACCATGTATCGTAATACTTGGATAGTGCTTGCTGATGTAGCTTACTAGCTCCTCGTACCACTCGATCTTTAGCTTTGGATGAACGCCGCCTTGAAATAAAATTTGCGTGCCGCCGATGGCGATTAGCTCCTCGATCTTTTTGCCGATCTCCTCAAAACTTAGTACGTATGCGTCTTCCTCTTTTGCATGGCGGTAAAATGCGCAAAATTTACAATCCACCCAGCAGACGTTTGTATAGTTTATGTTGCGATCTACGATGAAGGTCGTAATGCCCTCTGGATGAAGCTCTTTTTTTCTAGCTAGCGCCATCTTACCAAGCTCATGAAGCGGTGCATTTTCTATAAGATCGATGGCCTCATTTACACTAAGTCTTTTCAAATTTAACCTTTTATTTTGCTTATTTTTGGGCGAGAGTTTAGCCAAAAATGCTTTTAAATATGATAAATCAGGCGTTATGAAAAATTAATTTTTAAAGGCTAAAATGTGAGAAATTTTTTAAAGGAGCGAGTTATGAAAAAGGTGATATTTGCCGTTATCTGCGGGCTATTTTTAGTTGGTTGTGCTAAAAACGAGCCAAAGCCAGCAGGGCTTCAAGGTGCAAGTTGCGGATGTGCTCATCATCAAAAAATGATGCAAGAAAATATACCAAGCTGCCCTCATCACGGCATGCAAGGAGGGATGCATGGGCAAATGCCAGCAGGCTGCCCAGCCCACGCAAAATAGATAAAGTGCCAGATGGCACTTTATTTTAATATAACTTTGTCGCCTTTAGTGCCTAAAACTTGCACTTTTTCGCCATTTTTTAGCGCTCCGTCATACTTCCAAAGAGTGCCTTTAAAATAGACCATATTTTCTCTGATCTCACCAACTCCAGGCTCATCTAAAAACTCTTCGTTAAAGCTCTCTTTTCTGGACATAAATTTACTCTTTAACGGTGCTTTTAAAAGCACAAGGAGTACGATCGCAATCGCTGCTGTAATTAAAATTTGATAGCTCCAAGCAAAACTAAAACCAAAATTTATAGCTCCAACTACTATAAAAGCTATGCCAAAAAATAGCAAATAAAACGAAAAAAAGATAAACTCGGTGATGCACAAAACCACACCGATTGCTATCATTATAAAAGGGCTGATCACGCCTTATCCTTAGCTAGGAAATTTTTCAAAACGCTAAGGGAGCCAATAAGCTCGGCCGCCTCATAAGGGACTAAAATTTTATCTTTTGAGCTGTTTTTAGCTAGCTCGCTAAATGCCCCGACTCTATCGCGAGCGAGCAGAAATTCAGCCGCATTTGCGTTTTTGCTCATGCTATCATTTATCATATCCATAGCCTCTTTTTGAGCCGTTGCGATGGCGATTTGCTCGTATTTTTTCGCATCAGCCATACGCTCGATCGCTTCTGCTTGAAGTACTTTTTCTTGTTTTAGCGCCTCTGCGTTGCGTATTAGTGCCTCTTTTTCAGCCAAGGCTTTTAGCTCGATCGCACGTTTTTCACGCTCAGCTTTCATCTGCATATTCATCGCCTCTTCGATGCCAAGTGGGACAGAAATTTCAGAAATTTCTACGCGCATGATCTTTACGCCCCAGTTGCCAGCAGCGTCGCCAAGAGCCACTTGAAGTGCGGCATTTAGGCGGTCACGTGAGCTTAGTGTATCATCAAGATTCATCGCACCTATCTCGCCACGAAGCGTAGTCATGGCTAAATTTGCTATGGCACGCTTGTAGTTATCTACATTATAAACCGCCATTTTTGCATCAAAGACCTTTAAAAAGACGATACCATCGACGCTTATATTAACGTTATCTTTTGTAATGACTTGCTGTTTTGTGATGTCTACAAGCTGCTCTTTTACGGTGATTATCGCTCTTATTTGATCGACAAATGGGATAATTATGTGAAATCCGCCGTCAAGCACTTTATGGAATTTACCAAGTCGCTCGATGAGTAGATTATCAGCTTGTGAGACGATCTTGATGCCAGCCTTTAAAAACAAGAACGCAAAGATAACCAGAACTACGACTAAAACGCCAAATGCTTCGATTTGCATTTTTACTCCTTTAATTTATAATTTGTTATTTTCTCAAGTATTATAATACATTTTAAATTTTATTTTCAAAAAGGATTAGCATGAAAAATTTTATATTTGCACTAAGTGCAGCTCTACTTTTGGCAGGTTGTGCCTCATCTAGCCAAAACGCAAACGTCCCACAAGGCAAATGTGAAGTAAAAGGTAGCTGCATGGCTCCAGTAAGCAGCATCGAGGGCACTTACAAGGCATTTTTACCTTGCGCTAGCTGCATGGGCATAGACTCAACCCTTATACTAAAAAAGGACGGCACATTTGAAAGTGTGATGAACTACAAGTCAAAAGACAACTACAAAGCCGTTAGTAAAGGCAAATACTCAATCGAAAATGGTGTGATAACAACGATTGATGAGTATAAAGAAAAGAGCTTTTATAAAATAGAGGGCGAGAACCTAAAAATGCTAGATATGGATCAAAAAGAGGTCACTGGCGAGCTAAAAGATAAATACATCTTTAAACGCGTAAAATAAATTTTAAAGGCAAAATGATATAATTTTGCAATTTTTAAGGAGTTGCAAATGAAATATCTTTTTGCCATACTTATCTCATTTTTCATCCTTGGCTGCGCAAAAAATGAAAATTTAGAGCCAAAGCAAAACACACAAAATACAGTAAAAGAAGACAAACCGCTAGTTCAGGCAAATACACCCAAAAAGCCAGAAAAGCTAATACTTCCAAACTCAATTTATAGTAGTTTTCATACTATTTTGCCTTGCCCAAACTGCGAAGGCATAAAAACTATCATTACGTTAAATAAAGACAAAACCTATACAAAAACAATGCTTACTATGGATAAAGAAACAAGCTTGGTTGAAAAAAATGGCACATTTGATGTTGATGATAGTGCTATCATTTTAAAAGATGAAAATGGCAATCTTAGCTACTTCGCACCAAATAAAAACTCACTTCTTCAGCTTGATGATAAGAAAAATAAGCGAGTTGGCGTACTAGCTCAAATTTATAATTTCGAGCCGGTAAATAAAGCTTACAAAGATAGTTTTTTTGCTAAATTTTATAAATTTAAAAACAAAGATAACTTTTTAGACATTGTAATCGTACCAAGCAAAAATGGTGCGAAAATAAGTTTTTATTCATCATTAAAAAATGGCTCGCCACTTTGCGAGTTTAGCTCTGAGCTACTTTACGACAAAGGAATTTTTTACCTTTTAGATGAAAAAGGCATTGCTCTAAGCATACACAGGATAAATAATACAATTTTTCTAGTAGCAAACGATAAAATTTGTAAAAATGCTCACATAAGCGGACGATATAAAAAAGATAAAGATCAAAAAAATCTCTTTGGCAAAAGCTTTTTTGCAGAGCTGACAAACGAATCAGCAAATAGAGATGTGATAAAAATTTATGGCTCAAAAAACATAAAACGAGATAACACAAAAAAAGAAAACAGCTACATCGTAACAAACAAAAATGAAAGAATTTTTGAATATACCTTGCTAAATGGCATTATCACAAGCATTGAGATTTACTCAAACGAGTTTAAAACTCCAGAAAATATCAGCCTTAAATCAAATTTCAAAGATATAAAAAATTCTCTTGTTATTTCTAAATTTCAAAGCGACGCAAACAATATCTATGTAAAAATAGATAGCCACGATATGCTAATCACACTAAAAAATCCACTTACCAAAGAGGTAACAAGCCTAAACGATATCCCAGATGAAACGAAAATAGAGCAAATAACGCTAATGTGGAATCAATAAGTTGAAAGAATATCTTAAACTTTTAAAAGAAGAGAGAAATTTTCGCCTTTTAAGCATCATTCAGCTTATATGCTATTTTGGCGTATGGTTTTCACACACAGGTATTTTTACCCTTCTTATCAAGCTTGACGCTCCTGTTTGGGCTATCACGCTAAGTGCGGCGATGGCATTTATCCCAGGTGTTGTCATAGCTCCATTTAGTGGAATTTTAGTTGATAAATTTAGCCCAAAGCCAATACTTGTCATCATGATGGCAGTTGAGACGATAAGCGTTTTCATGCTTCTTTTTATAGACTCACTTGATTTTTTATGGCTACTTTTACTTATTATTTTTGTTAGAAATGGCACCGGTGGAATGTATTTTCAAGTAGAGATGAGCGTACTGCCAAAAATTTTAAGCAAAGAAAATCTCAAACTCGCAAACGAGATCCACTCTATCATCTGGGCAGTCTCATACACCGCTGGTATGGGGCTAGCTGGAGTTTATATACACTTTTTTGGGATAAAAAGCGCCTTTTTGCTTGATGGCATACTATACATTCTTAGCTTTGGATTTTTATATTTTTTAAATTTACAAGGTCTAAAGCCAGAATTTATAGAAAAACCACTAAAAATGCTAAAAAATGGCCTTATGTATTTAAAAGAAAACAGACTTATCGTGCACCTTATATTTTTGCACGCCTTTGTTGGCATTACCGCTTATGACGCATTGATCGCACTTTTGGCTGATTACAAATATGCAAATTTACTCTCGACATCATTAATTATAGGACTATTAAATACTTCAAGATCCATTTCACTTATGTTTGCTCCAGCCATACTTAGTAAATTTATAAATAAAAATACGCTTATTTTCGTATATATCGGTCAAGGCCTTGGTATCATTATTTGGGCTTTATCGCTTTGGAATTTTTATCTATCGCTTATTGGTATTATCTTTGCTGGATTTTGTACATCAAGCCTTTGGAGCTACACCTATACAATGCTTCAGCAAAACTGCAAAAAAGAATTTTATGGCCGAGTGATTGCATATAACGATATGATTTTTCTTGGCTTTAGCGCTCTCATTTCATTTATCATTGGTCTGCTTTATGATATTGGACTTAGCGTTGAGATGATTGCAAGTTTTATGGGAAGTCTCTTTTTTGTAGGGGCTTTTTACTATCACATCGTATTAAAAAGCTACAAAATAAGGTGATTAATTTTAAATTAAGTCGCCTAAGCTCAAAAGGCGACTTGGCAAATTTTTATTTTTTTAGATAGTAAGTAGTTCCATTTGAAAAGCGTTTTTCATAAGCTGGAGTGTAAGGAACAAGATCAGCGTGCCCAGCGTAAAGCCTACCATCTGGCTTAAGCAATTTATGAAGCCTCTCAACGCATTTTAATCTAAAATCATCATCAAAATAGATCATCATATTTCTTGAAAGCACAATATCAAATTTTCCTAGATTAAAAATAGCATCATCAAAAACATTTAAAATTTTAAACTCACACCTTGGTAAAATTTCTTTTTTTATCTTAAATTTATCATCGACTTTTGTAAAAAATCTCTCTTTTTGAAAATCGCTTAATCTATGCAAGCTCCTCTCACTAAAAATACCATTTTGACAGCTTGCTATGGCTTCTGAGTTTATGTCTATACCTACGATTGAAATTTCATGCTGTTTAAATCCCATCTCATAAGCAAGCATTGCAAGCGAATATGACTCATCTCCAGTAGAGCAAGGAGCACACAAAATTCTAGCTCCTCCAAGCTCCTTTGCGTAATATATCACATCTTTAAGTTGAGGCAACTCTCTATAAAAATAAGTCTCATTTACAGTTACTAGATTTAAAATGTCTTGTCGCAAGCTTGAGTTATATCTTATCATCGAAACAAGATCTTTAAAACTTTTTATCTGGCGATCTCTAATAAAAATGGTAATTCGCTGCAACGTAATATCTCTTTTTGGCTCCAGATCAACTCCGCAAAGAGTTTTGATAACATTCATAAATTCATTAAAACTATCCATATCTTGTGGAGTATTTGTTTGCATTGTTTTTGTATCTTTTGCGTCATTAGTTAGTAGCATTTAAAAAATCCTCCAGCTCTTTTTTTATCATAGTTAGATTTAATGATTTTAAGCTTTGATTTAGCTCTTTTGCACGTTTTGGCATACCATAAACTATCGCGCTCTCTTCATTTTCAGCTATACATTTTGCTCCAGCCTTATAAAGCTTATCAAGCCCAGATGCACCATCGTCTCCGATGCCAGTTAGCAAGATAGCTAAGACATTTGCACTTTTGCAAATTCCAACTCCAGATTTAAACAACACATCAACATTTGGCGTATATATAGTCTTTTCTTCTGTATTTGGCTTTGCGCTGATTGGTAAATTTGGCGACACCACTACATTTTGTTCACAGACATATACGGTATTTTCTTTTAAAATTTTCCTCTCATTTAAAATTTCAACATCCAAGCCACACTCTTTTCCAATTTGCATAGCAAAAGAGTTTATAAACATTTTATTCATGTGCTGGGCTATCACGATGATAGCTCCATTTAGTTTTACGTTTTTTAGTAACTTTTTTAAATGCCCAGGCCCGCCAGTAGACGCCCCTATTAATATTAATTTTTGTGCCACAAATAGCCTTTAAAATTTTAATTTAATATTTAGCTTACACCACTTTTTGTATATCGTCAATATCCCCGCCACTCTTTATATGTCTTGCTAATTTTTAAGCAAATTTATAGATCATTTCTTTGTGATCTTATACAAAAAGCTAAAAATTTCAGCAACAGCTTTATATAAATTTGGTGGAATTTCTTGATTAACTTCAACCTTGCTTAAAATTTCAATAAGATCAGGATCCTCTTTGATCGGTATATCATGCTCTTTTGCAAGATCAATTATTCTATTTGCTATCTCGCCAGCGCCACTAGCCAGCACTCTTGGAGCATTATCTTTAGATCTGTTGTAGCCAAGAGCTACTGCTTTTTTCTTATTTACTTGCATTAAATTTTCTTATCAAAGCCCACATCAAGGCCACCAAATTTTTTAAATCTATCATTTAGCTTCACTTTTGACAAAGTTTTGATATTAAAGTTTGAAACTATAAGTCCAAGCTTTGATATTGCTTGTTTTAATTCGCTAGAGTTTGAGAGGATTAGCTCCTTAAACTCATTTGTTTGCGTAGCTACCGAAAGATCAATGTACCTTTTATCAATAAGTCCAACCATCACATTTATCTGTCCAAATTTCTTAAAATTTAGATCAATCTGAGCGTAAAATTTATCCTTTTTGCCTTGCTTAAATGCGATATTTCCACCCTCAACGCCGTCCCAAATATAAGGCATATAGGTTTGGATCCCGCCTTGAAGGCTTGATATCATTTGATGCATCTCGATCTGCGAAATCATCTTATTTGCAGCATTTACGCTTTGCGGGTTTTGACTCTTTTCACTAATATTTAAAAGCGTGCTTTTTATATCTTGGCTTAGCACCTTTGAAATTTCGCTGCTATTTTTAGTCGTAATGTTATTTATATCGTTTGTAGCAAGATTTAGCTGCTTTAAAAGCGCCTTGCTCTCACTTAGTTCATTTTTAGCCAAACTTGCCTTAGCATCAGCAAGACTTAGGCTATGAGCAAGACGTCTCGCCGCGCTTTGGAGCTTATCTTGCAAGCTACCATCCTTTGAGACATCGCTCATCTCATTAAACGCTTTTACAAGCCCTGCTTCATCGCCTATGTTATTTAGCGTTTTTAGATCGTTTTTTATGCTATCAAGGATAGTTTTTAGCTCTTTGTGATTTTGGCTAAAACCAAAATTTTGATTTAGCTTTTCATTTGCTAGGCTTGCGACTTTCTCGCTTAAATTTGAGATGAAATTTTGCATTTTGCCTATTTGATTTTTTACTAGCTCGCCATTTTGATCTTTTGAAAAATTTTTATCTAAAAATTTAACCACACTATCAAGCTTATCAACATCTTTTAAAAGCGTTTTTATGCTTGAGTTATCAAGGATGTTTTTTGCGTCATTGCTCGCTTTTTCAAGTATAGAAGCAAGTTTTGAAAAAGAGTTTTGATTGTCTAATTTTTCATCATTTAGGGTTAAAATTTGATTTAGTAAATTCCCGCTTGAGAGATTTTTTATATCGCTTAGTAGCTTCTGAACCGAGCTTGGAAGCTTTTCTGGACTAAGTGCATCTTTTAAATTTGCTTCAAGCATTACGCCTGAGTTTTTGATCTGATCATTTAGTGAGCCAGCTTTTAGATCGGCTATTGGTTTTAGAAATTCTTTTAGCTTTAGAGCAAGGCTCTTTATCTCACTATTTTCATTTTGCGTTGCTTCTGCTTCTAAGCTTTTTGCAAGGTCTGATAGCTCACCTGCTAAATTTGGAGCGATTTTTGTATCTTTTGCCTGAGATAAAATTTGCTCAGCCTTGCTAAGACTTGAAGCGCTTTTTAGATCATCAAGCACTCTTGCAACGAGTTTTCCAACATTATCAAGTGTCTCTGAAATGCTCTGCTCACTAGACGTTTGTACGCTTGGCTGATTTTTAAAAAGCGAGCCTTCATTTTTACGAACTGGTACATTTTGAGTAGCATTTTGCCCGGTTTGAACCGAAGTATTTGATATATTCAAGGAATTTCCTACGTCCATTTTTTACTTTTTATTTTTTCTATCGGCAAAATTTCCATTTTGCTCAATAGTAGCTATGCCAGCCGTCCTTGCAACGAGCCTGTCGTTATACTCTTTTCTCATGTGCTGTGGTATTGTCTTTTGCGTTAGCGCAAATAAAATAAGCCCAGCAAAAAGCACCAAATAAACATAGATAAAGCCAAATGCTCCAAAAATTTTCATCGCATAGCTCATAAGAAGCGGCGAGAAAAGCGAAGCCAAAGAGTAGCTAAATAGCAAAGCACGTGCGACTTGCACACTCTTTGTCTTATCTGTGATCTCGTCATTTGCTCTAGCTAAAGAAAGTCCATATGTGCAAAAAATTCCAGCTCCAAAAAAGAATGAAAGCAGATATTCAACCATTAAATTTTTGCCATTTAGTAAAAACAAAACCGCACTTATTAAAGCTACGCTGCTACAAAGCAAAATAGCTGGCCTTCTGCCATATCTATCAGAGAAACTACCGATAAAAACTTGAGCTAAAAAGCCTCCAATCATCGCAACCGTCATAAAAAACGATGCCTCTTTTGTGCCGTATCCTTGAAGCAAAACAAAAAGGCTTGCCATCGAAAAAAAGCCGTTTATTGCTAAGCCTGCAATGAGCGCGCCAACAAGAGCAAGCGGGACGATACCAAAAATTTTTGGGATATTTATGGGCTGACGCTCTGGGATTTGAGGCTGATTTATACGGATCAAATTTAATGGAATGCTTGAGAGCATGATAAAAGCTGCACTTATGATGAAAATTTCAAAGGTATTAAGATTAAGCGCCAAGATCAAAATGCCAAGTCCAAAACTCGTGTAAAAAACGCCTTCATAAAAGGCTATCACGCGAGATCTTATTTTATTTGGAATTTTTGCATTTAGCCAGCTTTCTATAACCATCAAAAGTGCGTAGTAGCAATATCCCAAAAATGCACGCAAGATCGCCCAGAATACTAAATTTTGATTTACCGCATGAAGCATAGCTGAGACTGCAAAAATGGCTGAAAAGATGGCAAAGGCTCTTATGTGACCAGTAGTTGAGATGACTCTGTGGGCTGTAATGGTGCTAATTAATGCACCCACAAAAAAGCCCGTGTTGATTAATCCAATCTCTAGCTCGCCCACTCCATTTTGCTTAAGAAGTGCACTACAAGATGCGATGACTAGGCCATTTCCGATAAAAAGCAAACTCATGCCCAAAAATAGCGGTCCCATCGAGCGGATGATCCTAAAGCTACTTGCCATCTGCGTCCTTTCTCAAATTATTCTCCATTATCCCAAAGATAAAAGCTCCAATAGGCATCGGAGCAAGCCCCACTAAAAAGCCGGGCACGTTTAGTAAATTTTCATTTTTTAAAAATATAAATCCAAAAAAAAGTATCGCGTAAGCAACCAAGCGATAAGGCATAAAAGCCGCTACAAAGCTTCTATCTTTAAATGAAAATTTCTGCTTTTTTAGCCTTGCTTTTTCATCTTTTAGGCTAAATTCTTTTGCCTCATTTTGGGGCAAAATTTCATCATCCTCTTCGTCCTCTTCTTCTATCTTGGCTAAAATTTCCTCTCTTGCATTTTCTAGCCTTGAGTTTATGCGGTTTTTATAGGCAAAAAAGCTAGCCGTTAGGATGATAAGCGAGGCAAAAAATGAAATTTGCGAGCTTATAAAAAATTGATTTGATATAAATTTGCCAACCACGCTAAGTGCTAGCCAAAGCGCAAAGTAGCAAATAAAAAGCCTGCTAATCGTCCTCGTCATCATCGTCTTTTGTGTAGCCTTTATACCTTGTCTCGTCCTTTAGCTCATCTAGGCTTTTAACCTGCGCTTTGTATGCCTTATAAACGTTTAAAATGGCAGCTGCGATGCCAATAGCAAAGCCTATCCAAAGCGCTGGCGTGAAATTTGTAGCCTTTTTTACAAGATATCCTAGCCCAGTGCCAAGCAAGATCGCAACTACGATTGAAACGCCAAGGCTTAGCTGCTCAGCCCCTGCTACGATATCTTTTATCTTAAATTTTGCCATTAAGCTTTTATCTCCAAAAATGCCTCTTTAGCTGCATTTACCGCTAGATCGATATCAGCTTCACTCATCGCATCGCAGATAAATCCCGTCTCAAACTGGCTAGGTGCAAGATAAATTCCACGCTTAAGCATCGCTTGGTGAAATTTAGCAAAGAGTTTTGTATCGCTCTTTAGCGCATCGTCGTAGTTTTTTACTGCATGCTCTGTAAAAAAGTAGCCAAACATCGAGCCACGAACCTCGGTTTGGATAGTGATGCCAGCGCTTTTTGCAGCTTCTTTGAAGCCGTCCATTAGTTTTTTAGCTAGTTTTTCAAGTCTAGCGTATAAATTTACATCGCTATTTATCTTTGAAATAGCCGCTATACCAGCGCTCATCGCCACTGGGTTACCACTTAGCGTGCCTGCTTGATAAACAGCGCCCTCTGGGCTTAGGCAGTCCATGATCTTAGCCTTGCCACCAAATGCAGCGACGTTCATTCCTCCGCCTATGACCTTGCCAAATGTGACAAGATCGGCATCCACTTCGTGAAATGGATATGAGCCAAGGCGAGAAGCTCTAAAACCACTCATAACCTCATCAAGAATGAGCACAGCGCCAAATTTATCGCAAAGCTCTCTAAGCTCACGTAAGAATTTCTTATCAGCTGGCACAAGCCCCATATTTCCTGCAATTGGCTCGATTATGACGACGCCGATTTTGTCTTTATTGTTTTCAAAGATGGCTTTTACGCTCTCGATATCGTTATAAACTGCTAGATAAGTGTTTTTCACAACATCTTGTGGCACGCCGCTGCTTGAAGCGTTGCCGTATGTCGTAGCGCCACTTCCTGCTTTTATAAGAAGTGCATCGCTGTGTCCGTGATAGCAGCCTTCAAATTTTATTAGACCATCCTTTTTAGCATATCCTCTAGCTACTCTGATAGCGCTCATAGTGGCCTCTGTGCCAGAGCTAACGAAGCGAATTTTATCTATTTGTTTAAACTCATCACATATTAGCTTTGCTAGAGCGGTCTCTTTTGGAGAGGGAGCGCCGTAAGATACGCCTTGTTTTACAGCAGAGATGATCGCCTCTTCGATATCTTTGTCGCAGTGGCCAAATATGAGCGGTCCCCAGCTTTGGATAAAGTCAAGATACTTTTTGCCCTCGACATCATAGATATAAGCACCCCTAGCGTGATCGATCATTACAGGCTCACCACCAACACTTCCAAATGCACGTACTGGCGAATTTACGCCGCCTGGGATATATTTTTTGGCTTCGCTAAATGCCTCTTTATTTGTCATTTTTTATCCTTTTGATTTTGTGTTTTTAAATTTGTCTTTTGATTATCTTTTTGATTTGTTACTGGTTTTACTGGCGACTTTGGGGCTTGCGTAGTAGCAGTTTTTGCTGACTCAGCTGGCTTAGCTGTGGTAGTTTTAGCTGGTTCTGCTGGTTTTGTAGCAGGGGCGGCTTTGGCAGATTGCTCTGGCTGTTTTTGCGTCGTATCAGCAGCAACTGGCTTGCTTAAATTTTGCACTTTTGCTGCTTTTGAAGGAGTATTTATCTTATTTGTAATGTATTCATAAAGAATCGTAGTCTCCTCGTCTGTCAAAAAATAGCTTGGCATGACACCTTTGGGCTTTGTTAAAGCGGCTTTAAAGCTCTCAAAATCTATATCACTTATCTTTGGTGCCCTAAGCTCATCATCAACCGTTTTGTTTGCCTTTTTGTCAAAGTGTTTGTATTTGGAGATTAAACTACCCTCGCCCTTTGCACCGTGGCATTTGTCGCATCCTATGCCTCGTGGATTTAGGTATAGCATCTTGGCGTACTCGGTTTTTGTGATAAAATCAGCACCAAAAATCGCCACACAAAAAAGCAAAATCAAAAAAACAGACCGCATAAACCTCTCTTTTAAAAATTTAATTTAATTTTAGGTATGATACCACCCTTGTGATTAAAAAAGCTTTTAAATAAGGATCCAATATGAAAATTTTAGACGGCAAAGCCGTATCTTTAAAGGTCAAAGAAAACGTAAAAGTAAGAGCTGAAGAACTAAAAAAATTTGGCGTAGAGCCTACATTGGCTGTTATCCTAGTGGGCGAAGATAAAGCATCTCAAACATACGTTAGAGCCAAAGAAAAAGCCTGCAACGAATACGGCATAAAAAGCGTAGCTCACCGCCTAAGCGAAAATACAACCCAAGAAGAGCTTCTAGCGCTTATAAATGTGCTAAATTTAGACGATAGCATCCACGGCATCTTGGTGCAGCTACCACTTCCAAAACATATAGATACGAACACCATTTTGGCAACGATCGATCCAACAAAAGACGTAGATGGCTTTCATGCTGTAAATGTTGGAAAACTTGTTAGTGGATTAGATGGATTTGTACCTTGCACACCGCTTGGAGTTATGGAAATTTTAAAAGAGTATGGTATTGACGTGGCTGGGCTAAACGCGGTTGTTATAGGTAGAAGTAATATCGTTGGAAAGCCTATGGCAAATTTACTTTTAAACGCTTCAGCAACAGTTACGACCACTCACAGCAAGACTAAAAATTTAAAAGAAATTTGCAAAAACGCTGACCTCATCGTCGCGGCCATTGGTAAGCCATTTTTCTTAAAGGCTGATATGGTAAAAGAAGGCGCAGTGGTCGTTGATGTGGGCATAAATAGACTTGATGATGGTAGGCTTGTAGGCGATGTGGACTTTGATGAGGTTGCACCAAAATGCTCATATATCACGCCAGTTCCAGGAGGCGTGGGCCCGATGACGATTGCGATGCTTTTAAACAATACAATCCTTGCAGCCCAAGCTAAGATAGCTAGCCACAAAAGAGTGTAATAATGAAAAAATTTTTTACTAAATTTTATGACTTTTGCTCGAGCTGGACTGGCACTATTATCATTGTTTTACTAGTCATTTTTTTTGTAGCTCAAGCCTTTGTTATCCCTTCAGGCTCGATGAAAAATACGCTTTTAGTTGGTGATTTTTTATTTGCCAAAAAATTTGTTTATGGCATACCAACACCAAGGATTCCATGGCTTGAAGTAAAAATTTTACCTGAGCTAAACGATAATGGACATCTCATAACAGGCGATGGTCCGGCAAGAGGCGATATAGTCGTCTTTCGTTATCCAAAAGATGAAAAGACCCACTTTGTAAAACGCTGCTTTGCCACAAGCGAAGATGAGATAGTATTTACCGAAAAAGCCTTGTATTTGCGTCCAAAAGAGGGAGATAATTTCATAAAGGCAAACTGCCGTGAAAATTTAAATGGTAAAGAAAGTAAATTTGGCTACTCATGTAGCGATATAGCCGAGCTTGATGGTAAGCTTTTCATAAAAGAGCCATATAGATTTAGCGGCATCCACTATGATGAAAATGTAAATTTATTTGAGCAGATGATTTTCATGCTAAATACAAATAAAGATAGTGTTTTTATGAAGCCAGTGCTATTTAGCTCACTACCGCAAAATCCAAATTTTAACCTTAATGCATTTTACGTAAAAGTGCCAAAAGACGAATACTTCATGATAGGCGACAACCGCGATCACTCAAACGATAGCCGTTTTTGGGGAAGCGTGGCTTATAAAGATATAGTTGGTCAGCCTTGGTTTATATATTTTAGCTGGGACAAGAACTACAATGTGCGCTGGGAGCGTATCGGGCGTTTTGTAGATACGATAGAAAATGACGAATTTTTCACTAACAAAGCTCTAAAAGAAGGCGAAGTAGATGGGCTTCATTGATAACATAGACATAGTTAAAGTCATCACTATCGTTATCTCTTTAATAATCGCCATCGTCGGCCACGAGATCGCTCACGGATATGTCGCTTATAAATTTGGCGACAACACTGCAAAAAACCTTGGCAGGCTTAGCATAAATCCCATAAAACACATCGACCCAGTTGGCACTATCGTCGTGCCACTGGTGCTTTATCTAAGCACTGGCATGATGTTTGGCTGGGCAAAACCAGTGCCTGTAAATACCTACACAGTTGTGCGAAATGGTGGCTACAAGGCTGCTATCTACGTAAGTCTAGCTGGCATTTGCTACAACATCATCCTAGGTATCTTGTCGCTTTTTGTGTTAAAGGCCTTGCTAAACATAGAAACCTTTGAAATTTTACTTCAGCTTTTATTTACGCTTGCGCTTTTAAATTTGATGTTAGCCATCTTTAACCTCTATCCGATCCCGCCACTTGATGGCTTTCACGCGCTCGAGTACGCGCTTAGAAATTTTGGCTTTCACGAACTGGCTGAAAAGCTAGAGGGCATCTCGCGATATGGCTTTGTCATCCTTATCATCATCCTCATCTCGCCTTTAAAAGATACTATCTTTTATCCGACAAGATACGTTTTAGATATCGCAAGCGCATTTATAAACGGCTAAATTTAGAGCAAATTTGCTCTAAATTTTTGGCTTTGTGATCTTATAAGAGTACTCTTTTTTAAATTCCTCTTTTGGAGCAAGGCTAAATTTAAGCTCCACCTTGCCATCTTTACTAATATCTTTTTTGTCAAAGCCCTTTATCTCGATCTTTACCGCCTCGTCAGCAGATACTGGCACGCGATCAACCAAAGTGACATCGACACTTTTACTTGAGTTATTTTTGACTCTTATCTCATAGCCCTCTTCGCTTATGCGCTCCTTGCCAAGAAGCGAGCTCTTTTTAAATTTATTTAATCGCTCTTTTTTAAGCTCAATTAGCTCGTTTTGTCCTAAAAATAGCTGTGATGGCTCATCTTTTGCTTTCATCTCAAACTCGCCAGAACTACCGACACTCACACCATTAACATAAAACTGCGTTTTAGCTGGCGTTAGGTCGTCATTTAGCTTAAAGCTAGCTACATTATATGCCTTTAGCGAGCCATAAAAATCAGCAAAAACACTAAAATTTGCATCCATTTTTTGAGTATCGTAAGTTATATATTTGCTCTCGCCTTTTGCCAAATTTATCCCATCTATCTTCCAAATTTTGGCAAATTCGTTCTCATCTCTTTGCACACGCATATCAGCTACCTCAGCAGTGACTTTCGCAGCTCTTAGCATATTTTTTGAAGCACCGTAACCTTCAGCCTCCACCTCGCTCTCCTCATACCAAGGGTAAAACTTGCTTGGAGCAAGCGCTTTTTGGTATCTGGTCGGATAGATGGCTAGTTTTAAATTTTTAACATCTCTAGCATATGGGTTGGTGAGCAAAATTTCTTGTTTTATTAAGATATTTTTATTTTTTGTATCTGCATAAATTTCATTTAGTGCCTTTGGGAGCTCATCATCTATATATGAAAGCGTTACCTCTTTTGGACTGCAAGCAAATTTCATATCAATCTGCAAAAACCCAGCCATCTCGCTCTTTGGCTCGTTTTCTTTAAGCACTTCAAGCTCACTTTTAGCAGCTGAGATTTTCTCGATATTTTCTAAGCTAAATTTATAAAACTCATCAGCTCTATTTGTCACATCGTTACTTTTATTTTCTCCTATCAAAGCCTGCTCTATAAACCTGCCTCTTGCTTTTAGTGCCTCAAGCTTGCTACTTAAATTTATAACTTCTTGCTTCCATTTTATGTAACTTGGAATATTTTCTTCGCTGATCTTTTTTAGATTAGCATTCACGTCACAATCACCATTTATAGTGATACTCTCACTCTGCACGCCCTCTGGTACAAAGGCGCTAAAAGAGCTATTTGCGTCGCTAAATTTTTGAGTGATGATGGTTTGATCTGTGTAGATCTCTATCAAATTTTCATTTGCAAAGGCTAGCACTGAAGCCATTAAAAAGAGCGTCTTTTTCATATTTTTCCCTTTTAAAAATTTCACAAATTATAGCCTTTTCTCACATGCAAGCAAAATTTTATTTTAATGCAACTTTGACTATAATTAACAAAAAATTTAACGGACTTTTCATGAATATAGACAAAGTTTTCTTAGCTAGCGATCACGCTGGTTTTGAGCTAAAAAACGAGCTTAAAGAGGCTATTAAAGAGCTTGGATACGAAGTGGTTGATCTTGGCACAAACGATAAAAATAGCGTTGATTACCCTGACTATGCGCATTTGCTAGCAAGCAAGCTTGAGTCTAACTGCTACGGCGTGCTCATTTGTGGCACAGGTATTGGCATATCAATCGCTGCAAACAGGCATGAAAACGTAAGGTGTGCCCTTTGTCACGACGAATTTACCGCTAGACTTGCAAGAGAACATAACGATGCAAACGTTATCGCTTTTGGAGCAAGGGTTATTGGAGCTGGCGTGGCTACAGCAGCACTTGAAACATTTTTAAAGACAGAGTTTGCAGGCGGCAGACATGAAAGAAGAATCAAAAAAATAGAGCTTAAGGAAGCCAAATGATAGGCGAGTGGATCGTTTTTACTGCTCTTGTTTGTGCTGCGATCTACCTAACTGTCATGGTTTTTTACTTCAAAACGCTTCTAAAAAAAGAGCGTGCGACAAAAGATTTTATGAAAAATAACCTCCAAGACACCGAGGTCGTCATAAGAAAATTTCAGATCCAACTTCAACGAAGCCTCGGCAACATCGACATCTTAACAGACGAGCTAAACAAAACTAAAAACGACGTGACCTCGCTTCGCACAAGAAATTCCCAGTACCGCTTAGAAAACGACAAGCTAAGACAACGCATACGTGAGCTTGAAGGCAAAATCGAAGCGCTACTTTAACATCAAATTTAAGGAAATTTATGAAAATTTTAGATCAAAAAGGCAAAGAATTTTTACTAAACTCTATTCGCTGCATAAACGACTTTCCAAAGCCTGGCATAGTCTTTCGCGACATCACGACACTACTAAACAACAAAGAAGCATTTAACTTTTTGATAGACCATTTGGTGGCTAGATATGAGGACGCAAATATCGACTATATCGCTGGCATCGAGTCACGAGGCTTTATCTTTGGCGCGGCGCTTGCGGCAAGACTAAGGCTGCCTTTTGTGCCTATTCGCAAGCCAAAAAAACTGCCTTTTATCACGCTTTCTCAAAAATATAGCCTAGAATACGGCGTAGATGAAGTGCAAATTCACATCGATGCTTTTGGAGAAAAAGCAGGCGCTAGAGTGCTTTTGATGGACGATCTCATAGCCACAGGAGGCACTGCAAAGGCTTCAGTTGAGCTTATCAATCAAACTAACGCAACCTGCGTAGAAGCGTGCTTTCTCATAGATCTAGTCGATCTAAAAGGTAGCGAAAAGCTAAAGTCGCTTACTAAAATTTACAGCGTTTTAGAGGTTTAGAATGGAAGAGTTTTTTATAGAACTGCTTAAAGAGTACGGCTACATCATACTTTTTGTCTGGTGTATCATGGAGGGCGAGATGGCCTTAATAATGGCTGGAATTCTCGCTCACACCACGCACATGCACATCGCGCTTGCTATCTTTGTGGCTGGACTTGGAGGCTTTGTGGGTGATCAAATTTACTTCTACCTTGGCCGTTACAATAAAAAATACATCGCAAAAAGGCTTCACACGCAGCGGAGAAAATTTGCAGTGGCGCACATAATGCTGAAAAAATACGGCTGGCCGATCATCTTTTTGCAACGCTATATGTATGGCTTTCGCGTCATCATACCGCTTTGTATAGGACTTACTGGTTATGACGCTAAAAAATATGCCTTTATAAATTTAATCAGCGCTTGGTGCTGGGCGGCGATCACCACCATACCTGCTTGGATACTTGGCGAGCATATATTAGTGTTGCTTCAAAAAGCAAAAGAGCACTGGTACGTCGCTATCCCAGTGGTTGCCATATTTATGGGGCTTTTGATATATACATTTAAGCGCATCGAAAATAAAATTTTAAACGAAAGGAGAGATAGAAGACATGCAGTTTCAAATAGTTGATAAAAAATTAAAAGATATAAAAGCTGATATTGAACTAATTTTCGTAGTAGATAAGGAGTTAAAACATAAATTTATAGGCGATAAAGAGGCTATTAAATTTAACAATTACAAGGGCGATAGCGTCCTCATCCTAAGCGAGGCAAAAAGGGCTTACGTGCCACTTTCTAAGCTTGATCTTGATGAACTTAGAGTTGCAGCTGCGAAAGCTTACAATGCGCTAAAATCGCTAAATATCAAGAGCATAAAGCTAGCTTCTTACGTAGCAGAGTGTCAAAAACTAAGCTTTGAGGCGCTAGCTGAGGGCTTTTTGCTTGGGAGCTATGAATTTAACAAGTATAAAGAGAAAAAAGAGAAATACACCCTAAAAGAGATCATCTTTTCTACTGAAGAATTTGCTGGCAAAAAGATCGATCTAAAAGTCGCGAGTGAGGGCTTTAAAGAGGCAGAGATAATAGCAAATGCTACAAATTTCGCAAAAGATATCGTAAATGAAATCCCAGAAATTTATACACCACAAAAGATGGCCGAGGACGCGCAAAATTTAGCCAAAAATATCGCAAGCATAAAGTGCGAGGTCTATGACGAGAAATTTCTTGCAAAAGAGAACATGAATGCATTTTTAGCGGTAAATCGTGCGAGCGTACATAAACCAAGGCTTATCCATCTAACCTACAAGCCTAAAAAGTCTAAAAAACGCATCATCTTTGTTGGCAAAGGCCTAACATACGATAGCGGCGGCCTTAGCTTGAAGCCTGCTGATTATATGCTCACTATGAAATCAGACAAAAGCGGTGCAGCAGCAGCTCTAGGCATCATAAAAGGTGCAGCGGAGTTAAATTTACCATTTGAAATTCACGCCATTTTAGGCGCAACTGAAAATATGATCGGTGGCAACGCTTATAAGCCTGATGACGTGCTAATGTCAAGAAGTGGCGTTAGCATAGAGGTTAGAAACACCGATGCAGAGGGACGTTTAGTGCTGGCTGATTGCCTAAGCTACGCGCAAGACTTTAAGCCAGACATCCTAATCGACATGGCAACCCTAACTGGCGCTTGCGTCGTGGGACTTGGCGAATAC
This sequence comes from Campylobacter concisus, assembly GCF_003048405.1. Lineage (NCBI taxonomy): Bacteria > Pseudomonadati > Campylobacterota > Epsilonproteobacteria > Campylobacterales > Campylobacteraceae > Campylobacter > Campylobacter concisus. Next base: position 89,336 of record NZ_PIQS01000003.1, read on the forward strand.
ACAACAGGCATCATGGGCAACAGCGAGAGCCTAAAAAGCGAGTTTAAAAACAAGATAAAAGATAGTGGCGAGCTAGCGACTACGCTTGATTTTAACCCTTATCTTAGCGAGCTTATCAAAAGCCAGATCGCAGACGTTAGCAACTGCGCCTCAAGCAGATATGGCGGCGCAATCACAGCTGGTATGTTTCTAGCCAAATTTATCAAAGATGAGTACAAAGATAAGTGGCTACACCTTGATATTGCAGGCCCAGCATACCGCGAAAAGGCTTGGGGATACAACCAAGCAGGTGCAAGCGGAGCGGGCGTTAGGATGAATTTATACTTTTTACAAGCACTTAGTAAGGAGAATTGATGGGACTTTCAGTTGGAATAGTAGGCCTACCAAATGTGGGCAAATCAACGACATTTAACGCACTTACAAAGGCGCAAAATGCCGAGAGTGCAAACTATCCGTTTTGCACTATCGAGCCAAACAAAGCCATCGTGCCAGTGCCTGATAAGCGCCTAAATGAGCTTGCAAAGATAGTTAGTCCTAATAAAATTCAGTATTCAACCATCGAATTTGTTGATATCGCAGGCCTTGTAAAAGGGGCTAGCTCTGGCGAAGGTCTTGGCAATAAATTTTTATCAAACATCAGAGAGACCGAGCTTATTTTGCACATAGTTCGCTGCTTTGAGGATGAGAACATCACTCACGTCGAGGGTAGCGTCGATCCAGTAAGAGACATAGAGATCATCCAAACCGAGCTGATACTAGCTGATATTGAGCAACTAAACAAAAAGATAGAAAAGCTCACAAGAGAGGCGAAGGCAAATGCAAAAGGCGCTAAAGAGGCACTTGAGATAGCAAATTTACTCCTTGCTCACCTAAATGAAGGTAAAAGCGCAAGCAGCTTTGAGCAAAGAGATAGCGAGACATTTTTAGCACTAAACAAAGAGCTAAGACTTTTAAGCGCCAAAGAGGTAGTTTATGGTGCGAACGTCGATGAAGAAGGACTTAGTGAAGATAATAAATTTGTAAAAGCACTAAAAGAGTACGCAAAAGCCTCAGATCACGAGGTGATCAAGCTTTGCGCCAAAGTAGAAGAGGAGCTAATCGGACTAAGCGACGAAGAGGCTCACGAGTTTTTAGCCTCTCTTGGCACGAGCGAAAGTGGTCTTGAAAAGATCATAAGAACGTCTTTTGCAAAGCTAAATTTGATAAGCTATTTCACCGCTGGCGTCGTTGAAGTAAGAGCTTGGACGATCACAAAGGGCTGGAAAGCACCAAAAGCAGCAAGCGTCATCCACAACGACTTTGAAAGAGGTTTTATAAGGGCTGAAGTGATAAGCTACGACGACTACATCGCACATGGCGGCGAAAACGGAGCCAAAGAGGCTGGCAAGATGAGACTTGAGGGTAAAGACTACATCGTACAAGATGGCGATGTTATGCACTTTAGATTTAATGTTTAATTTTAGCCCTCTTTTGGGCTAAATAGTCAAAAAAATATTTAATCCTTGGGCTGTATAAGGTGAATTAAAACTTCCTTATTATAGTTGATAAAAATTCTTTTGAAAAATATACTAAGTTATATCGTCTTATTAATATCTTTATTGATACATAAGCTTCTCTATACAAGCAATGATGTAAATGCTATCAGCTCTGTGATATCAATATGGGTTTTATAAGTAAAGATAATAGCTCTTAGTTGCAGAGGTTGATGGTTTAATGAAGAACACAATTAAAGCAAGAAAGATTTCGATAGATAAAATAATATATTCATCATCTTTTACAAACTTTTAAATCTATAATATTTTTTTAAAGACTGTATAAAACTTACAACCAAAGTCTGAGCAATAAGACACCAGCCAAGTAAGGTATAAAAATTTTACTTATATGCCAAGCGTATTTATTTTATAAGCCCGATAGTCTCAGCAAATTTAAGCTCTTTATTTTCAAAGAGATTATATTCGATCGCATCTTTTTCGCTAAGCATCACAATAGTTGAGCCAAGCTCAAAATTCCCAAGGCACTCGCCCTTTTTGATATGTAAATTTTCATACTCGTAAATTTGTGTAAAATTTGCCATCGCATTTGTCTGTATACGCTCATCAAAACAAAATTTCATCTTTCCGACATTTAACGCACCTACAAAAACAAGCCAAAGTTTCTTACCATTTTTTATCTCACAAGATAGCGCTACGCGTTCGTTCTTTGTATAAAGGCTGTCTACTTTTGCAAGCCATTTTGCAGCCACGCTGTAAAGCTTACCCGGAATGTATATGGCTTTTTTAATGGCAATATCGCAAGGCGCATGATAATGATGATAATCTTTTGGGCTAAGATAGATATTTGCAAAGTCATATTCGCCCTCAAGCTCACTCTGCCCCAATAGTTCACTTACACTATACTCCATGCCTTTTATACTAAAGGCCTTTAGTTCCTTTGTGCTACCAAAACTAAGACAAGTACCATCAACTGGGCTTATAAACATCTCATCTGCTGCATCAAAATCTCTTGGTTTTATGAGCCTTCTAGTAAAAAGCTCATTTAAATTTTTATATTCATTTGCTGGTTTAAACTCGCTCATATCTATCTTAAACATCTTTATATAAAAAGAATTTATGACCTCTTGAAGTGGTTTGAAAAAGTTAATCCTTGCAACCTTTCCAAAAAATTGAGAAAACAGATTGTCTTTATTCATTTTATTCCTTGCTTAAATTTAATATTGCAATCTCACTTGGAGCAAAAATTCTAACAGGAGGCCCCCAAAATCCAGCACCACTGCTAACATAAGCTTGCATTTTATCATTAATCTTATAAAGGCCATGTAAAAATCCCTGATCAAGTAATACTAAAAGACCAAAAGGAAAAATTTGACCAGCGTGCGTATGTCCGCAAAGCACTAGATCAACATCTTTCTGCATTGATTTTATAAATTTTGGCTGATGAGAGAGCAAGATAGTGGGTAGCGATGGGTCACGTCCTGTCAATGCCTCATCTAAGTTTGGCTCTAAATGTTTAAACCTAATGCCAGCCAAATCGTAAACGCCAGCTAGATTTATACTCGCAATTTTTTTGTTTTTATTACCTAAAATTTCTATGCCAAGAGAACTGATCTTTTCTAAAATGCCATCTATTCCGTGATAATATTCATGATTGCCAGGTACATAAAAAGTCCCATAAGTACTTTTAAGACTTTTTAATGGCTCTAGAAAATCTTCTATAAAAGCGGCATTTACATCAACTAAGTCACCCACTATCACTACGATGTCAGGATTTGCCAAATTTATGTCATTGACGAGTTTTTTAATAAAGTCTTTCTGTAAAAATTCTCCTATATGCACGTCCGTTATCATGGCTATTTTTAGGCTGCTTTGTAAATTTTTTATTTTTATATCTACTTGCCTTATCTTTGGTGGCATTAAAGCATTGAAAATACCTTTTAAAAAACAAGCAATTACAAAAATGACAAATGTCACATCAAAGCAAAATTTAATAAATTTTCGTCTTGTGGGATTAAAATGAGCTTTTGAGCAAATGGATCTAACAACATCATAAAACAAACTAACGCCAAATAAAAAAAGAGAAAAACCAATGAGCGTTCCTGCTATCAGATAGAGTTCTATATTTAAAAAAGAAAATCTTAGTTGAAGAACAAATACAAACTCAAGTACACTAATAATATAGAAAAATATACGAATTTTTTTAAGATGCGGTGTAAAAAACGATACCTTTTTAATAAAACGTTTGTATGAGTATAAATTTGTAAGAACACTAAAGATAAGTGCCCCGATAATAATCCGAAAAAGTCCCAAAATATCTCCTTAAAAACAAAGATTATATTTTATATTTTTAAATTTACATTATAAATTTTATTAATTATTTAGAACAATTTGTAGTGCTAAGCCGTATGATTTTATAATTTAAATTTACAAAAAAATAATTGTTAAAAGGTATTTACATTAGGATAATAACTAAAAGATAAAATTTTGGAATTTAAAAATAAAAAGGTGGGAAAACTCCCACCTTAAAAAGAATTACTGGACTTTGCCAGACTCAATTCTTTCTTTATAGATTTTGCGAAGTTTTCTTATATCATTTTTAACTTCGAATACACCATGCCAGTGTGAATAGTCAGGGCCACCCATTAGAGCGCCTTGTCTCATACGGCGACCTTCGTGGTGCCACATATGATAGTAAACATCTTGGAATTCATCTTCCCAAGCGTCTGCGAGTAGTAAGTTTTTAGCTTTCAACTCTTCAAGCATCTTAGTTGCTTCAGCATTGTAAACGTTATAAAGCTCTACTTGTTTATCACCCATAATGAAGAAGTTATCTGTATGAGTTGATGTATGGCAAGCTTTACAAACTAGCTTCATCTCAGCTCTTGCTGCTTCTGGTCCATTTGGATGACCTGCTAGAGGTGTTCCTACGTTTAGTTTGCCAGTTTTTTCGTAAACAACAGCAGCTTGTTCATCACCAGCTGTTCTTAGCTTACTGCTGACGCCCCATAGGTTCCATTTTAGTCTTCTTGAAACATTGTGAGTTGTTGTTGTTTCACCAACACCACTCATGTGGCAAGCTGCACAAGTTGGAGCTCTAAAGTCTGGTACATCCCATGTATCAGGAGCAGCATCAAAATTCCATTTGTGAGCTTCGCTATTATAGATATGTCCGTGCATTGAGTTGTTAAAGATCTCAATATCTGGGTGATCAGGTCCAAGGTGGCAAGATGCACAAGCAGCTGGTTTTCTAGCTTCAGCTATGCTAAATGTGTGCGCGCTGTGGCATGATTTACATCCGCCTACGCCACCATCAGGATAAACATTACCTATACCGTAGTTTGGCCAAGTCTCTTTTGTAGGTTTGTGATCAGCGTCTAGTTTGATGACGGTTCCGTGGCACTGTGTACAACCAGTAGCGTCTGGAGCCATTTTGTATTCTGGATGATCCATACCTTCATAGTGATACATTAGTTTTACTATCACAGGGTTAGCATACATTTGCATAGCACCTCTTGCGTGACCACTCTTAACAAATTCTTCAACCTCATTTTCGTGACACTTAGCACAAGTTTTTGGGCTAACTAGCATTGAAACATGGTTGTTAGAATCTTTTGGATGCACCTTAACTGAAGCCATAGGATTATCTGCATTTACAGAGTGGCAATCCATACAACTTACGCCAACGTGAGCGTGGCGACTATTTTTCCAATCGGCAACTATGCCGGGTGTCTCTTTAGCGTGGCACTCAACACAGCTTTTTGATAAGTCTGACATTTTGTGAGCAACTTTAATGTTTTTTACAACATTAAGGTTTAAAGCGTCAGATTTATTTGCATCCATGTTTGCGGCAAAGCCAAAAGACATTAGACAGGCTAATAACATTAGCGACTTTTTAAACATCTCTCCTCCTTACTTGGTTTTATTGTTTTCTTGTTTTTTAATTGCTTCAAATTTATCCATTTGTAGTCCTAAATTCTTGTGGCCAACATGCTCATGGCAATCAACACATGATTTCTTATTAGGATTTCCAAGAACGAAATAATCTCTATGTGGCAAGAATGATTTACCAGCTTGAATAATATTTTTTAAATTTGAGTGGCAAGTCATACAACCACTATCATAGACAAAGTGAGATGCATGCTCGCGTTTTTTATGCCAGTCGATCTTGTCTGTATCTGTAAAAAATGTCTTATAGCCATCATTTATCGATACTTTAAGTTTTGTAAGTACATAGGTATAGGCACTTGTGTGGTCCAGGTGACAGGCTGAACATTCAGCTTTTATGCCAAGCTTGTTATTGCCACCATGTACATCTTCATGATATTGCAGCATCATAGGATCCATCGTGTGACACATGGTACAGACAAATCCACTACCAGTCGCATGAAGTACATCAGCTATACCCATAGACGCAATAAGTCCGATCACAATGCCGATAATAACAGATGACCAAACAAAAAATTTCTTCTTAACTTCAGCCAAATTTTCCTCCTGAATTTATCAATATATCGTAAATTTTTACGAAAATTTTAGACGAATACTATCCAAAAATATATAAATTTTTTCTTTAAGTAAATGAAAATATTTATTTGATATTAACTTTCAATAAGAATAAATTTCTTGTAGTCCACCTACATCTTTTTCCAAAATTTGGTTCTTCTCATCAAGTTTGACTAAACCATTTGTTTTAAATTTATTTAAAATTCTCGAAAAAGTTTCTGGAGTCATATTGAGTATTGATGAAATTTTTGTATGCTTTAGCTCATTAAATAGATCTTCATGATTTAAAATGAACCTAGCCACCTTCTCTTCGGAGCTTAGTATTAGTTCTTGGTGGAGTAAATTTGTAGTTATTCTTATCTTTTGTGCCATTGATTTTAGAAATTTCATGCAAATTTCTGGCTTTGTTAAAAATTGTGCTTCAAATTTTTCATAATTTATCTTTAAAACCTCGCCAGAGATAGTAAAAATGGCGCTTGCTGGATAAGGGATATTTTCAAAATTTACAACTTCAGCTACAAAATTCATAGGTGCAAGCTGATGGATAAAAATTTCCTTGCCATTTGCCGTAGTTTTATAAAGCTTAACCGAGCCAGTTATCAAAAATGTAAGCCACTTTGGCTCCTCGCCCTCTATAAATAAAAACTCGCCTTTTTTGTATTTTTTAACAACACTTATTGCTTCAAGTTTGGCTAGGTCATCGGCGCTAAGACCTTGAAAAAATGGGATTTGTTCTATCATATTTCACTCGCTTTTAAGATAAAAAAGCATTTTAGCATAAAAAATAGGACAAAATTTAACGGATTTCAAAGGGAGCTTTCTCCCTTTGATTTAAGAATTTATTTTTTAAGAAGATCTCTGATCTCAGTTAGAAGTGCTATATCAGCTGGAGTTTCAGGCTCTGCAGGAGCTGCCTCTTCTTCTTTTGGTAGTTTATTTTTAAGTGTATTTAAAGCCTTGATGACGCAAAAAATACAAAATGCAATTATTAAAAAATCAACCATTGTTTGTATAAATGAGCCATAGTTTATCGTAACAGCAGGTGCACTATCAACTGCTTCTTTTAGTGTAAGCTTAAGATCAGTGAAATTTACACCGCCAGTTAAAACGCCAACAACAGGCATGATAACATCACCAACTAGTGATGAAACGATCTTTCCAAACGCACCACCTATAACAACACCAACTGCCATATCTATGACATTTCCACGCATCGCAAATTCTTTAAATTCGCTTATAAAACTCATTGTTTTTCCTAAAAATGTTAAATTTTTGTTCGGATTTTATTCAAGAAATGCTTTGCTTCGGCTAAAAAAATCAAATTACATAACTTTAAATTTATCAAGCTGGTGTTATAATCCAAACTCAAAATTTAACGTAAGGAATGAGCTTATGTATCGTTTTGCACCCTCTCCAACAGGAGATATGCACATAGGAAATTTACGTGCCGCTATTTTTAATTATATTTGTTCTTTGCAAGATAAAAGTGGCTTTATTTTACGCATAGAAGATACCGACAAAGAGCGAAATATTGAGGGAAAAGAGAAAGATATCTTAGAAATTTTAAGCAAATTTGGTATAAAGCCAGAGCAAATTTATATCCAAAGTGAAAATTTAAAATTCCACAGGCAGCTAGCTTCAAAGCTCCTCATTGACAAAAAGGCCTTTGCTTGCTTTTGCACCGAAGAAGAGCTCGAGGCAAAAAAACAAAAAGCAAAAGAGCAAGGTGTGGCATATAGATACGACGGCACCTGCGAGAGATTAAGTGACGCCGAAGTTTTAAACTGCGAGAAGCCATTTGTCATCCGCATGAAAAAACCAACACGCACGATGAGTTTTACAGATGCGATCAAAGGCGAGCTAAGCTTCGAGCCAGACGCTGTTGATAGCTTTGTCATCATGAGAGCAGACAAGACTCCAACTTACAACTTCGCCTGCGCGGTTGATGATATGCTTGAGGGCGTGACCTTTGTCATACGTGGCGAGGATCACGTGAGCAATACACCAAAGCAAGACCTCATACGCGAGGGTCTTGGCTACACCGGTAAGATGAATTACGCTCATTTGCCTATACTTTTAAATATTGAAGGTAAAAAAATGAGCAAGCGCGAGAACGAATCAAGTGTAAAATGGCTCTTTGAGCAGGGATTTTTACCTGAGGCGATCGCAAACTATTTGATACTTCTTGGCAACAAAACTCCGACTGAAATTTTTACCATCGAAGAGGCGGTGAAGTGGTTTGATATAACCAAAATTTCACGCTCGCCGGCTAGATTTGACGTAAAAAAACTCGAGCAGATAAATAGAGAACACATCAAGCTTGCTTCAAAAGAGCGTATAAAAGAAATTTTTGGCGTAGATGAAAATTTGGCTGAGTTAGTTAAATTTTACACTCAAGAAAGCTCACTAGTACCTGAGATAAAAGCAAAAGTAGAAGCTATATACTCACCAAAAATGGCTCCAGATGAGTACAAAAATGAATTTGAGATCATCAAAAAAGCAGCTCGTAATTTAAAAGCGTGCGAAACATTTGATGAGTTTAAAAAAGAGCTTATGAGCGCTACAAATTTAAAAGGTAAAAACTTTTTTATGCCACTACGTGCGCTTCTTACGAACGACCTTCACGGTCCTGAGCTAAGCGAGCTCTATCCTCTTATCAAAGATGATCTCGCGAAAATTTTAATCTAGGAGCAAAAATGATACTTTCCACCCTATTTTCAGCGATCGCAAACATTTTGCACCTTATTATCACGGTCTATACTTGGGTTATCATCGCAGCAGCTCTGATTAGCTGGGTCAGACCTGATCTTGGCTCGCCAGTCGTGCAGCTACTTTATAGGCTAACTGAGCCGGTTTATAGCTTTATTAGGCGCTACATAAAAACAAATTTTAGTGGTATCGACTTTACTCCGCTTATTGTGCTTTTAGCACTTCAATTTTTAGATCAATTTTTAATAAGGCTTTTATTTGGTTTTGCTGCGTCACTTTAGTATTCTCTCTCTTGCCTGTGTTGCTCTTTTGGCTAAAATTTATACCTACGAAGAGCTAAAAAACGAGCCAAAAAGTCTAGCAAAAGACTACTACATCAACCGTCTTATTAACGAGGGTAGTTACACAAAAGAGCAGATCGCAGATCTTTCGCGTGATGTGTTTAGAAAAGCAGGCCTTGTTCAAAAATCAATCGATAAAATTTTACCTCCAAAAGCGGCTCCTAGCAAATGTCCTGGTGTAAATGCAAAAAATATCACCCAGGCAAATCTAATCTGCCAAAATTTTCTAACATCTATTGCTTTTAGCTTAAAGCTTGATAATCACACTCGTGAAATTTTAGCAGCTAATCTTGCAAAGACAAATCCAGAAAAATCAAAAATTTTACTCGCATTAAATGAAACAAATCCGGCTAAAGCTTTTGCAAATTTAAACGATACAAAGAGCTTTTTAGAGCTATTTAACGCCTCTAGCCCGCAAAATAAAAGTACACTTTTTAGTGAAAGCTTTGATGCAAATTTCATGACCAAGCTCTACTCACAAAAGGGCTTTACAAATTTATTAAACGATATTGTTTTTAATAAAAAATATGAAGGCTTTAGAAGAAATTTACTAAGTATTGATCCAGCTGTCACCGAAAAAAGTGATGCTTTTACGCTTGGAATAAATGCGATTTTACTAGGACAAGACGATATCGCCTTTAGCCTTTTTGCAAGAGCCAAGAGCACATTTGAAAGAGCTTGGCAAAGGGATAATGCGACCTTTTGGCAGTACCAGATAAGCAAAAACGAAAGCTTTTTAAAAGAGCTAGGTGCCAGCAAGGATGCAAATATCTACTCGCTTTACGCAAGAGATTTGATCGGTGGCGAACCACTTGAAGTCATCGTGCCAAGGCCTAATAAGCAAAATATCGAAAATTTTGACGTAAGCGATCCGTTTTTATGGAACAAAACTGCAGCCCTTGCAAAGGATATGAATGCCACGCAAGCAAGCGAATTTGCGAAGAAATTTTATACAAACGAAAGTATCGGTGCCTATGCATACTTCATGCAAAAGGCGCATGGCTGGGAGAAGCAATACTTCTTAATGCCAAGCTCTCCTGAGCTTGAGGGCATCAGCAACGAGAGAAAGTCAATGATCTACGCTCTGGCTAGACAAGAGAGTCTCTTTATCCCAAGCGTAGTTTCTACTTCATATGCCCTTGGAATGATGCAGTTTATGCCATTTCTTGCAAATGCGATCGGCAAAAAAGAGCTAAAAATTCCAAATTTTGACCAGGACGATCTTTTTAAAACTGATGTTGCCTTTAAATTTGCAAATCACCACCTAAACTATCTTGATAAATTTCTCTATCATCCGCTCTTTACCGCATACGCGTACAACGGCGGTATTGGCTTTACTAAAAAGCTTATCACAAGAGATGATATGTTTAAAGAGGGAAAATTTGAGCCATTTTTGTCGATCGAGCTTGTCCCAGTCGGAGAAACTAGAAACTACGGCAAAAAGGTGCTTGCCAACTACGTGATCTATATGGCGCTTACTGGTTCCAATATAAAGATTTCGCAACTTTTCGAAAATTTAACAAAACCGGCTTTGACTGATAAATTTCGAAACTAAGAGTGAGATCATCGCTTTGCTTACTTGGTGCGGTCACTTCATAATAGAGCGCCCAAGGCATCGAAAATCCAGCAAATTTTAGCATCTTATCATTTTCATCAAGCAGCCTTGCATTTGTGGCATTTGAGTCGTTATTTACCTTGATATTTTTTAGCTCACTAGCGTGCTCTTTTGGATTTATAGCCACCAAAAAGTGCTCTTTGTTCTGGTCTAAATTTGAATTGTAGATCGGATTTAAATAGGTAGCAATGATGAGCGTCCTGTCAGCACCATCAATAATCTCACTTTTGCTCGTGTAAGCTAGAAGCTCATTTTTTAATGGCTCGTGTACAATCACCTTGTGCTCAGCACAACCAAATATCATCAAAATCAGTACAAAAAAAGATATAAATTTACTCATAAGAACTCTTAAATTTTTAAAATTTCTTGCATTTTAGCATTTTAATTTTTAAATTTCACTCATAAATTTTAAAGCCAACATAAGCTATAATCGCAGGAAATTTTAATAAAAAAGGCTCTTATGAAAAGACTTGCTATCGCTTTTTCTGGCCCTTCAAATAGCGGAAAAACGACTCTTATTTTAAAAGTTGCAAAGAAATTTATAGACGATGGTTTGAAAGTCGCGATAGTAAAACACGACCCTGGCGATAAGGCAAGGTTTGATGTCGAGGGTAAGGATAGCTTTAAATTTTCTCAAACTGGGGCTGATGTTGTCGTAATGAGCCCAACTAGAACAACTTATTTTTCACAAAATCCACAAGAAATTAGTGACGTCATTAAAATGCTCGGCGAGTTTGACATGCTCTTAGTCGAGGGGCTAAAGACTCTGCCGCTACCAAGACTAAGCGTTTTTAAAGGCGAGATCGACGAAGCTTATCTTAGTTTTTCAGATGCAATCGCCACTTATAAAGAACAAATTCCATACGAAATAACAAATCTCAATTTAGATGATACAAACGCCATTTGTGCGTGGATAATCAAAAATGCAAAGGCTGTATAATGCAAGAATTAAACCAAATTTTTAACACCATAAAAGAGATCGCAAAAGAGATAAGCGAAGTGATAAAATACGCCGATCTTGGCTACACAACCCACGAAAACGCTACTGGCGACACGCAACTAAAACTTGATGTCAAAAGCGACGAGATCATCACAGCTAAATTTAAGGAGCTTGCCTGCGTAAAAGCGCTAATTAGCGAGGAAAAAGAGGACGCTCTTGAGATAAATAAAAATGCTAAATTTATAATCGCTTACGATCCACTTGATGGCTCAAGCTTAGTTGATGTAAATTTCGCCGTTGGCTCAATCTTTGGCATCTACGAAGACGAGGTAAAACCAGAAAAATTAATAGCCGCAGCTTACAGCATATATGGCCCAAGGCTTGAGCTTGTAATTGCTGAGAAAAAGGGCGCTTTGCCTAAATTTTATAGACTTGGCAAAGATGGCGAGTTTAAATTTGTAAAAGAGCTTGAGCTAAAAGAAAAAGGCAAGCTAAATGCCACGGGAGCCACGCAAAAAGGCTGGAGCCAAACGCATAGAAATTTTATAAATGAGCTATTTAACGAGGGCTACAGACTAAGATACTCAGGTGCGATGGTGAGCGATCTGCATCAAATTTTACTAAAAGGTGGCGGTCTTTTTAGCTACCCAGCAACGAGCGATCATCCAAATGGCAAACTAAGAGTAGTCTTTGAAGTATTACCATTTGCCTTCATATATGAAAACGCAAAGGGTGCAACGACAAACGGCGAAAATCAAACACTTTTTGATATAAAAATAGAAAAAATTCACCAAACAACGCCATGCTTTTTTGGCTCACGTGATGAAATTTCACTTTTACATAAATTTTACGAGCAAAAATAATGCAAGAAGCACAAACAAACGAGCCACTTGACGCATTTGAGCTAGCCCTAAAGCAAAAGGCTAAAATCATGCAAGAGTGCCAAAGCCAAAAAGGGCAAAAAAGCTGCTTTAGCTGCGAAGTATTTTTTGACTGCGAGACAAGAAAAGAGTACGTAAATAGCTGCTACAACTCGATGTCAAAGGGCAATACTGGCAGTGATGGTGGATTTGATTTTTAAAATTAAAGGAAAGATATGAAAGAAAAAGCTTATATAACGACTCCAATATACTATGTAAACGACGTGCCACACATCGGTCACGCCTACACGACTATAATCGCTGATACGCTTGCTAGATTTAACCGCCTACAAGGCAAAGAGACTTACTTTATGACAGGTACAGACGAGCACGGACAAAAGATCGAGCAAGCAGCTCGTGCTAGAGGCAAGACTCCAAAAGAGTACGCCGACGAGATCAGCGCGAAATTTAGGTCACTTTGGGATGAATTTGAGATAAGCTACGATCATTTTATAAGAACGACCGACGAAGAGCACAAACAAACCGTGCAAAATGTCTTTGAAAAGATGCAAGCAAATGGCGACATTTACAAAGGCGAATATGAGGGATTTTACTGCGTTAGCTGCGAAACTTTTTTTAATCAAAGAGACCTGCTAGAAGACAATCACTGTCCAGACTGCGGCCGAGTGACATCTTTAGTCAAAGAAGAGAGCTACTTTTTCAAGCTTTCAAAATATGAAGATGCACTTTTAAAATGGTACGAAAATGACGAGCTTTGCGTTATCCCAAAGGGAAAGAAAAACGAGGTCGTAAGCTTTGTAAAAGGTGGACTAAAAGATCTTTCAGTAACTAGAACGAGCTTTGACTGGGGCATAAAGCTACCAAAGAGCGCAAACGATGAAAAGCACGTTATGTACGTCTGGCTTGACGCGCTTATAAACTACCTAACAACACTAGGATATTCAAGAGATGACGCTAGAATGGATCTTTGGCCATACACTACTCACATCGTTGGCAAGGATATTTTACGCTTCCACGCAGTTTACTGGCCGGCATTTTTGATGAGCCTTGGCTTGCCACTACCAAAACACGTAGCAGCTCACGGCTGGTGGACGATAAATGGTGAAAAAATGAGCAAAAGCAAGGGCAATGTCATTAACCCAAGAGAGGTCGCAAGCGCTTATGGACTTGAAAATTTCAGATACTTTTTACTTAGAGAAGTGCCGTTTGGACAAGATGGCGATTATAGCCAAAAAGCTTTGATCGAGCGCATAAACTCAGAACTTGGTAACGGTCTTGGCAACCTGCTAAGCCGAATAGTTGGCATGAGCGCAAAGTATAGCGACTATAAAATTGGCTCAAAAGATGTACTCAAATTTCACAAAGCTGAGCTTGACGAGGCAAAAGGCTATCTTGATGAGGCTATTAAAAATTTAGAAAATTTAGCTACAAACCGCTACTTAGAGGATCTTTGGAAGGTCGTAACTCTTGCAAATACAGCCGTTGCGAAGTATGAGCCATGGTCACTTGTAAAAGCTGGCAAAACTGACGAGGCAAACGCGCTTGTGGCACTTTGCGCAAATTTACTTGCAAAAGTGGCGATACTACTTAGCCCTGCTATGCCAAAAACTTGTGCTAAGATAGCTGACACGCTTGGCTTTAGCATAGACACAGTATCTTATGAAAGCCTTGTTTTGAAAAATGAAATTTCAAATTTTGTGGCAAAAGCTACCGAGCCACTTTTCCCAAGAATAGAAAAAGAGCTAATGAGCGAGGCAAATGAGCCAAAGGTTGAGGTAAAAGCTGAGCCAAAAGAGGATAAAAAAGAGGACGAGATCATTAGCATTGATGATTTTGCCAAGATAGTAATAAAAGTAGGCGAAGTGCTCGAGTGCGAGAGGGTCGAGGGCAGTGAGAAGCTGCTTAAATTTAAGATAGATCTTGGTGAAGATGAGCCGCGTCAAATTTTATCTGGTATCGCCAAATACTACGAGCCTAGCTCGCTTATCGGCAAACAAGTTTGCGTTTTAGCAAATTTAAAAGAGCGAACGATGATGAAAAAATATGTCTCTCAAGGCATGATTCTAAGCGCATCAGACAGCTCGCTAACGCTTCTTGGCACGCAGGGCAAGGTCAAAAATGGCGCGATCGTTGGTTAAATGACAATAGAAAATTTAACTCGTCTAATAAATGCCGAGGCTCTGAATGCACCGACGATAACTAGTGTAAGCGAGTTTGTTTTCGAGCTAAAGCATGTAAAACGTGGCTTTGCCTATATTTGCTTAAACGCAAACGATAGCGACATAGAAACAGCGATTAAACAAGGCGCATACGCCATAATTAGCGAAGATAATGTACCAATTATCGACAAAGAGATCGCTTTTTTGAAAGTTAGCAGTTTACAAACTGCCATGATAAAGCTTATGAGATTTGAGTCAACTCACAAAGATTTGAAATTTTGTGCTGTAAATCCTTATATAAATGACTTTTTAGAAAAATCAAAACTTGGCTCCAATGCACATGTCATGTCAAAAAACATAACTGAGTTTTTTAATCAAATTTTTCATGCAAAGGTCTTTGATATATTTTTTGGCGATGACATAAGGACACTCCAACGCATATCACCTCTTTTTGAGACTATTTACACAGACACGACGATGCACGAGATAAATCCAAGCTCGATCTTTTTTACAAATACAGTTTTTAAGCAAACTTACTATCAAAACTTAAACATACCACGAGTTTTTGCCGGTATGTTTTATGGACTTTTAAAATTTCTTGATAAAAATAAAATTTCATTTAAGCCTTATGAAGGTAGGATTAATGGGCACTTTGATCCGATTTTCATAGATAAAAATTTTTCTCCAACAAGCTTTGGAAATAGCTTTAGAGCCATAATCACCGAAAGCGATGAAGATCTATTTGTAAGTCAAAGTATATTTTTAAATAAAAAATTTAGCCCTGATGAGATAAAAATTTGCTTGCCTGAAGGTTCTTTATTAAAAGTGCAAAATGCTATTTATTTTAAAAATTTAGGCGAGATTAAAAAACTCAAAAACTTTGTTTACATATTGATCTTATGCCAAAAAGAAGAGCTTTTAGAAGAACTTCACAAAACTACCGAGGAAAATTCACTATTTTAATTTAGCTCTTTTTTATTTATTAGATCAATCAGCCTAACATCCTCACTTCTTACGATTAGGCTTTTGGGCAGCTCAAATTTATTGATAACATCGCACTCTTTTTGCCTCATTTCTCCATCATCTTTTTCATGATCGTAGCCCAATACGTGCAACAAGCCATGCGTAAAAAGTAGTGCAGTCTCAGCATCTTCGCTGTGATTTAGCTCATTTGCCTTTTGTTTTACCATATCTTTATTTATGACGATTGAACCAAGTGGTGCATGAATGACAAGCTCAAGTGGAAAACTTAAAACATCTGTAGTTTTATCGATACCTCGCTTGGATCTATTTAGCTCTCTCATTTCATCTTCATCTATAAACACCAGCTCAACTTCGCCTGGCGTCAAATATGAGCAAATTTCATCTAAAATTTCTGGATAACTCTCTTCGCAAAGTATCATTTTTGGCTTGTCCTTAGTAAAATTTTGTATAATTTTAGCAAATTTAAAAGGCAAAATATGAAAAAAGCGGTTTGTATAATGAGTGGTGGCATGGATAGTGCGCTTTGTGCTGTAATGGCAAAAAAGGCTGGTTATGAGATAGTGGCACTTCATTTTGACTACGGTCAAAGGACGATGAGGCGTGAGAAGCGTGCGTTTGACGAGATATGTGAGCGACTGGGCATTGTTAAAAAACTAAGCCTTGATGTTAGTTTCATAGCACAAATTGGTGGAAATTCGTTAACAGATACCAGCATGAAAATAAGAAAAGATGGGGTAGAAAAAGACGTGCCAAACACCTATGTACCTTTTAGGAATGGCGTGTTTATCTCTGTCGCTGCCGCACTTGCTGAAAAAGAAGGAGCAGAAGCTATTTATATCGGTGTCGTAGAAGAAGATAGCTCAGGATACCCGGACTGCAAAGAGAGCTTTATAAAAAGCATAAACGAAGCTATAAATTTAGGCACATCAGATGGCTTTTCTTGCCAGATCGTCACGCCTCTTGTAAATTTAAGCAAGGCTGACATTGTATTAAAATCGCTAGAGCTTGACTCACCGATAGAGCTAACCTGGAGCTGCTATGAGAGTGAGGACGAAGCATGTGGACTTTGTGATAGCTGCAGACTAAGGCTAAATGGCTTTAAAAAGGCAAACGTCACTGATAAAATCGTATATAAAAATCAAAAATTTTCCTTATGAGCCTCTAAAAGTAGCAAATTATTAAGCAAGGGTATTTAACTGATTTAAAGATATATCAACGCTTAAACTCTTGTTACCTACCAAAAATATAAATTCTCAGTCAACCTTGCCAAAATTTAATAAAGAGGATTAAAACTTAGTTGATAATTTTAGCCAAAACGCTCCAAGCACAAGGTAAAAATTTTAAATAAGTGGTCACTACCACGGCTTTTTAGTGATCTTATTTTTTCTTATTGTCTTGTTTCTTATTTTGATCGCTTTGGATTTTTTCTAAATTTATATATCCCATTTCAACGAGTTTATTATAAATTTGAGCGATTTTTGGCCCAGCCGCACTTCCGCCATGGCCACCATGCTCGATAACTATTGTGATGACATATTGCGGATCTTCATAAGGCGCATAAGTAGTCATCCATGCATGGGATCTTTGCAAATACGCCATATCCTCTTCTTTCATACGTTTCTTTTCAGTTTGAGAAATTCCAACAACCTGGGCAGTACCTGTCTTTGCGGCAACTTTAACTAGGCTTCCAATAAAATGCCTATTTGCCGTTCCTCTTGGGTGATTTGCCACTTCATACATTGCATGCCTAATGGCTGGTAACTGTGACTTCTCAAACGGAGTAAAAGCATCATCTGTTGGTGTAAAATCAACATCCTTGTCATCAATGCTCTTTAAAAAATGTGGAGTCACATTTAGCCCAGTTGCAAGGCCTGCTGTGTATTTTGCCACTTGCATAGGCGTGACCAAGAAATTTCCCTGCCCGATAGAAGTGATAAGGGTCTCACCTTGAAACCACGCTTTGCCATACTTCCTCATCTTCCACTCTCTACTTGGCAAAGTCCCCACAAACTCATTTGGCAAATCAACCTCGGTTTTTCTACCAAAACCCATACGTTCAAGTATCGGCACAATAGCGTCGATCCCTATCTTTTGACTACCTTTATAAAAATAATCATCACAGCTCTCTCTAATTGCCGTATTCATATTAACATTTCCATGTCCGTGAGAGTTCCAGCAGCGGAATTTACGCCCTCCAAGCTCATACGAGCCACTACAAAAAAAGCTATCGTATTTACTCATGCCATTATCCAAAAACGCAAGCGCCATACCCATTTTTACGACCGAACCTGGCGGATAAAGGCCGTTTATTAGCTTATTTGTAAAAGGATGATCGACGTTTTTTACAAGCTCTTCCCATTCAGGCTGAGAAATTCCAAGCACAAATGGATTTAGATCATACTCAGGAAAGCTTCCTGCTGCGATGATAGCACCGTCTTTTAGACTCATGACTATGACGCTTCCTGCATCTTTGCCAAAGACATCAGCCACAAACTGCTGAAGCTCAAGATCGACTGCAAGCTTGATATTTTGACTTTGTGGTGCTTGATAGTTTATCTGTTCGATCTCTTCATTTAAGGCATTTACCTTTATCTTTTTAAAACCCTGAATTCCTTGTAGGATCGGATTATAAAACCGCTCCACGCCACTTCTTCCGATGTAATTTGTAAGCTTTGTCAAAGGATCATTATCCATATCTTTTTGATTTGCCCTACCAACGTAGCCGATAATGTGAGAAGCCAGATCGTTATACGGATAGTGGCGTTTTGAAGCGGGCCTTATCTCTAAATTTTCACGCAAAGAAAGTGATGCAAAAAATGGCAAAAATTTATCATAATCAATAAATTCGACCACATTTATAAAATCTTGGTTATAAGCTGAGTCGTTTTTTATGTATTCATTTTTAAGCTTTGTAACATTTAGATCGCTAAATAGTGAGCTAATGTAAGCTAGCTCATCATCTAAAATTTTTACCTTTTTATTAGCACTTAAATGAGGTCTAATGGATACTGAAAAACCAAGACGATTAACAGCCATTGGCTTATCATGTACGTCAAAAATGATACCCCTAACTGGCGGAATATAAATAGTTTTTATCGCGTTTTGTTCTGCAATTTCGTTGTAGTAAGTATTTGAGTTTATGCTTAGGTGATAAATTCGTCCCAAAAGTATAATCCAAAAAAGAGCGATCACACTAAAGACGATGCGCATCCTCATAGCACTTTATCCCTAAAAAGAACGATAGCAAGGATACATTCAAATGCTATAAAAAATAGATATTCAGTCGAAAATGCTAAATTTTGCTCATTTAAAACATAAGCAAATAGGTTATTTACAAGAAAAGTCAAGACGTATCCAGCTGCTACAAAGATGATAAGTAGGCAATTTCGCCACTTCATCGTGGTATATAGCCAGTCTAGAATAAAATTATAAAAAAGCAAAAATGCAATAATCGTTGAAAAAAGATAAAATCCATGAATTTGCTCAGCAAATATTATAAAAATTATCGCAAAGTACCAATTAAGCTTAAACTCATCGTATTGCTTTTGTTTTCTTGAATACTCCAAAATCATATAAGTAAAAAAAATGCCAATGAGTGGCGGCAAAAAGCCAAATTGCGTAGTTGCAATCTCATATGAGAATAAAAAAACAGCCCACCAAAATTCTTTAAAAATTTTAATATCTAAGCTGCTTATGGTTTGCATTTTATCTACCAAGAGCGTTATTTATGATGGCTTCTCTAGCCTTTTCGATACCGCTTTTATTAAGAATTGAGACCAAGATGCCGCTCGGATCAAATTTCATTACCGCACTCTTTTGGCTTTGATTTAGCTTATCGCTTTTTGTATATAAATTTAAAATTTTCTGGTCAGCTCTTAAAAAGCTTTTTAGGTAAGAATCCACGTTCACGTCAATGTCTAAGTCAAAATGCCTAGCGTCAATTAGATGTATAAAAAGTCTAATGTCGCTTCTAAATTTCAAAAACTCATCTAAATTTTTACGCCATTCATCATGCTTTGACTTTGCCACTTTTGCATAGCCAAAGCCTGGCAAATCAACCAAAATGAGCTTAAATTTATCTTTTTCGCCCACTTCTTTTTCCTCACAAAACTCGGCCTCAAAAAAATTTATAAGCTGAGTTTTGCCAGGAGTCGATGAGCTCTTGGCTAGATTTTTTTGATTTACAAGTGTATTTATGAGGCTGCTTTTACCAACATTTGATCTGCCTAAAAAGACAACTTCGCTTGTTACGAAGCTTGGAGCCTCTTTTATACTTGGACTTGATGTGATAAATTTAGCACCTAGTGGCCTTATCACTTATCTTTTTCCTCTACCTGAAAGATAAACTTAACAGGCTTTTTCTCATCACTATTTACACTATATGTGCCATCTTTTTGATTAACAACTATCTTTTCACCATAAACATTCTTATCAGTTTCTACCTCATGCAAATAGCCATTTCCACTAACAGTATAGATCTGTTTTGCTGGCTCGTATATAAGAGTATTGCCTTTGCCATCATAGTGCTTATCTTTTATAAAAATTTTAGCTCTTGCATTGCCAGTGGCCACATATTTTATAGGCTGGCGTTTTTTGTCAAAATAGACAACCACCTTATCTGCCTTAAGCTCATCAAATGAGCCCTTTTTGATATTTACATTACCTATAAATTCACTAGTTTGCTTATTCTCATCTGCAAAAAAATCATTTGATGTGATTTCAACTTGCTCTGCATTTAAAAATGTAAAACCCAATATCACCGCTAAAATCGCTGATTTTCTTCTACCCATGCCCTTAACCCTTTTACCTGCGTTTGTTTTTTAGCAAGATCATAGCTTCCACTCTCACCCAGTGCCTTATCATTATTTCTTATGAGCGTGAAATTTGCTTCAGATCTTACTATCTTTGTTTTTGTTCCATATATCACTTCGTCACTTATAAATCTCAAACTATCGTTGTTTTCATAGTTCGCATTCTTTTGAAAGATAATTTCGTCATTTTGTGAGATTGCTTTGTCTGAGCTTAAAAAATGTTTTAAATTTCCTCTTAAAATTTTTGCTTTAAAACTCAAAAATTCATCTTTATCATTGTATCTATTTAGCTCATCAGCCTCGTAGACTCCGCTTATTTTCGTGGAATTTATCTCATAATCTATCACATCATTTATCTGCATATTTGATATCTTTGTGTCGATCTTTAAAACATTTGCAAGGTATGGATCTTGAGCTGCCAAAAATATCATCACGACACTAAAAATAGCCACGACGAAGTAGAAAATTTTTACAACCAACGCTTAGACCACTCGTCATATAAATTTTCTGATTTTATAATAAGCTCGATCATCTCTCTAACCGCGCCATTGCCACCTTTATGCTTTAGTTTTGTCTTTACATCAAGCTCTTTTATCGCGTCTTTTGGCTTAAAGCTCCAAGCAACTGCATTTAAAATTTTATAGTCATTGTAGTCATCGCCTATAGCTGCTGCATTTTTAAAGCTAAGCCCTTCAAATTTTAATATCTCACTCGCCACTTCAAATTTATCACCAACTCCTTGATAGACGTGATTTATCTTTAGATCCTCTGCTCTTCGCTCAACGATGGCTGACTTTCTGCCAGTGATGATAGCTACTTTTTTGCCAAGCTTTAGCCAGCTTTCTATCGCGTAGCCATCTTTTACATCAAAAAATTTAAGCTCTTCACCATTTGCATTGTATATAATCTTGCCATCAGTCAGGCAGCCATCAACATCTAAAAATATAATCTCTATCATAAAACACCCTTTGTGCTTGGTGTGCCTATCCTTGCGTTTTTAGCAAGCGCTCTACGAAGTGCGACAGCGAATGATTTAAACGTTGCTTCGATGATGTGGTGAGTATTTTTACCACGAATTTGATTTAGATGAAGCGTGATGGCTGAATTTATAGCAACTGCCCTAAAAAACTCCTCCACAAGCTCAGTATCAAACTCGCCAACTTTGGCATTTTCATTAAAATTTTCATATACAAGATAGGCTCTATTGCTAAGGTCTAGCACGCAAAAAACAGCAGCTTCATCCATAACAACGCTTGCCTCACCAAATCTCTCAACACCACTTAAAGGATACAAGGCCTCTTTTAAAAGCTGACCCAAAACTATGCCTACATCCTCAACGCTGTGGTGAAAATCCACATGCGTGTCGCCCTTGCATGAAATTTCAAGATCAAGCAAAGAATGCTTTGTAAAAGCTTCAAGCATATGGTCAAAAAAACCAATGCCAGTATCTATCTTTGCAACCCCAGAGCCATAAATTTTAAGCTTCATTGAGATTTGTGTCTCTTTTGTATTTCTAGTTAGCTCTAAAATTTCTTCTCTCACGCCCTAACCTCTTACTATAAATGCACCTTGGAATTTACCGCTTCTTGCATAATCCCTGGCCTCGTCCTCACTTCTAAAGCCATTTAAAAATACTCTATAAATGGTAGATCCATCTATAGTAAATGTCTTAACTACTGACTTGTAACCATCTATGCTTTGATGCTCTCTTTGATATCTGTTTGCGCCCTCAAGGTTTTTAAATGAGCCAATTTGCACCATAAAATCTCCACCTACGACCCGTTGCTCTGACGAAATAATAATGCCTCCAGTTGGAGCTGTCGGAGAGACTGGATTTGGCACTTTTATACCAGTACTTGTTGGTTTTGTTTGGGTATTAATGCTAGCAACAGCATTTATATCTTCATTAAAGCCTATGACTTCCATACTGACCGGAGCTGTGCCTGTACCGATAATATCAAGTTTAGTTGCAGCCGCCTTTGAAAGGTCTAAAACTCTATCAGCCACAAAAGGTCCACGATCGTTTACACGCACAATGACGCTTTTTTGATTTCTTAAATTTGTTACTTTAAGGATCGTATTCATCGGCAAAGTTTTGTGTGCTGCGGTCATGTTGTACATATTATAAATTTCGCCGTTTGAGGTTGTTTTACCATGAAAATTTGGACCATACCAGCTCGCTGTGCCACTTGCCCTATCACCCACACTTACAACGGTTGGGTAGTATGTTTTGCCATTTATCGTGTAAGGTCTCATTGTTGCTTTTTGGATAGAAGCTGAATTGTTGCCCTTTACATTAGTTGGACCACTTGGTGTAAACGGTGCCCCGTTCCAAGAGCAACCGGTAACTAGAAGAGTAAAACTTAGTCCTATATAAAATTTTAGGCTCTTATGGTATGACAATATTTGCTCCAACATTTAAATTTGAACTAGCAAAAGAATTTGCATCTTTTAAATCTTTTTCGCTCACATTAAATTTCTTAGATAAAGAAGCTATCGTATCACCAGTTTGAACTATATAGTTTTGAGATTTATTTTGGGCAGAAAATGGAATAATTAGTTTTTGATTATAGCTTACGGCATTTGTGCTAAGCTCGTTGTAGTCCTTGATCGCTCTATGACTAACACCCGTTTTTTTAGAGATAGAAAGTAGTGTTTCGCCTTTTTTTACGACATAGGCATAAAAATTATTTTTACCATTAAATGGCTTGAAATTTTCTGCAAAAAGTTGTTTTTTGTTTTCAGGGATATAAACATAATAATCTTTTAAGGTTGGTGGAGTAAATACAAATTTTAAATGCGGGTTGTTATTTTTCATCTTTTTTGTACTAAGACCGATACTATCGCCTATTTGAGCTAAATTTGTACCGCCAGGTACTTTTACTTTTACAAGCTTTAGTCCTCCGTTTATGTTTAACAAAGATGAATCTTTAGACATCAAGAAGTCTGCGTCTTTTGCGGTATATGCTGCTCTTAAAATTTTAATAACAAAATTTCTAGTTTCGGCTGGAAGGTATTTTTTCTCTGCGTCAAGAAGCGTTACAAGGTCATCTGTACCAGCTTTTTGTATAGCTCTTTTTAACGCACCATCGCCGCAGTTATAGGCCATAGCTGCTAGATACCACTTGCCAAATTGATTTTTAAGCGACTTTAGATAATTTGTTGCTGCAATAGTAGACTCTACTGGATCTTTTCTCTCATCGACATACTGTCCTACCTTTAGACCATGCAGTCTAGCCGTTTGCTCCATAAACTGCCACATACCAGTAGCTTTTGCGTTTGATACTGTGTGATTTGAAAAGCCTGATTCTATCATAGCTAGATAAAAGAATGACTCAGGTACGCCGGATTTTTTGATCTGCTCTTTTACCATCGGTATATACATATAACCATTTTTTAGAGCTTCTGTAAATGTTTCAAGTTGTGATTGTTTGATACCTTGTCTCATCTTTGCATAGTGAGAAGTCTTCATAAAGCTAGCGTCAATATCCAGCTCTTTTAAAATTTTTACCTGAGTATCGTATGAGCTTTTTTCAGGGGTATTTGCCAGTAGCAAGGTACTACATGCAAACATTAAAAATATTTTAAGCATTGCTTTCATTTCTATCCTTTTTTCGTGTCAAAACTTAAGATGCTAGCATCTTAAACAAGTGCAACGCCCAAAATTTAAGCAAAGCACTTAAACAACCTTTTGGCATTATTTGAAGTTTTTTCACAAACAACTTCAGATTCAAGGTTTAAAATTTCAGCTATCTTTTTAGCAACAAATGTCGTAAACGCCGGCTCATTTCTCTTGCCACGATTTGGTTCTGGCGTGAGATAAGGAGCGTCAGTTTCAATAACTATCCTATCAAATGGGATTTTTGGCAAAATCTCGACTAAATTTTTAGCATTTTTAA
This sequence comes from Campylobacter concisus, assembly GCF_003048405.1. Taxonomy (NCBI): domain Bacteria; kingdom Pseudomonadati; phylum Campylobacterota; class Epsilonproteobacteria; order Campylobacterales; family Campylobacteraceae; genus Campylobacter; species Campylobacter concisus. The sequence goes on from NZ_PIQS01000003.1 coordinate 113,668, forward strand.
ATGTTAAAACACCGCCTATGCCAAAGTAAAAATTCCCAAATTTACAAAGCTCTAAAAGAAGTGGCGAAGCATTATAACAGTGCAAAATCGCTCCAGCTTCAAACTTTGGTGCATACTCTTTTAAGATATTAAAAGAGTCCTCATTAGCCTCCCTAATATGAAGAATAACGGGTTTTTTTAACTCAACAGCTAAATCAAGTTGAGCTAAAAAAATACGTTTTTGATCCTCTTTTTCTTTTATCTTTTCATTTTCATCTTTTGGTAAGCGAAAGTAGTCTAGACCACATTCACCAATCGCCACACACTTTTCATCTTTAGCAAAATTTCTTAAAATTTTAATATCAAAACTCTCTTTATCATATGGATGAACTCCGGCGGCAAAGAAAATATCAGAATTTTCATGTGCTATTTTAGCCGCTTTTGGTAAATCATTGATATCAGCTCCCGGGATAATAAAGCCTTTTAACCCTAAATTTCTAGCTTCATCTAAAATTTTATCAAGGTCAGGATCATAAACTTTACTATCTAAATGACAATGCGTATCTATAATCATAAAGCTATTTCTACTCTGTTTCTACCATTTTCTTTTGCGGTGTAAAGTGCTGAATCGCAAGCCTCAAGCATATCGTCTATCTCGCAATGCCCATTGCCAAAAGATACACCTATTGATATAGTAACTTTTACTTTTTCCTTTTTTATAGTTACTTCATTTTCAGCCACTTTGGCTCGTAAATTTACAAAAAATTTAACAGCTTCTTCTTGGCTTATCTTTTTAAGCACAACGCAAAATTCTTCGCCGCCAAATCTAGCAACAATATCACTTCCTTTTGTATTGTCATTTAAAATTTTTGCGATTGATTTTAGTATCCTGTCTCCCCCATCATTGCCATATGTATCATTTATCTTCTTAAAATAATCAATATCAATCATTGCAAAAGCATAAGGCTCATTGGTCTCTTCAGCTGCTTGGACATACTCTTCCACGTCAGAATAAAAAAATCTTCTATTATAAACTCCGGTTAAGAAGTCGCGATTTGCAAAATTTGCTATCTTGTTTATATTTTCCATCGCTTCGATCGTATTATTAACACGGCATATTAGCTCTTCTTTTGAAAATGGTTTTGCTATAAAATCGCTCGCACCATTTTTTAAGAATATTGATGCGTCAGTCTTTTCGCTAGGAGATGTCATAACGATTACGCCAAGACTATTTTTATCTTTTTCTTTTCTAACCTCTTTTAAAACCTCAAGGCCATCTTTTACCGGCATTCTATAATCAGTTATTATAAGATTTATATCAGGATTATCTGCAAAATAATTCATCGCCTCTTCGCCGTGAGCCGCAGCCAAAACTTTAAACTGAAGGCTAGTTAATATCTTTTTTATCATATTTCTAAAAGGAAGTGAATCTTCAACAACCAAAACCTTGTATTGTCTATTTTTGCTCAGTCTATTTATCATTTGGAAGATATAGTTGATATCGTCCATATTTCCTTTATAAACATAATCCACAATATCTTTATTTATAAAATTTTGCCTTGTTTCATCATCAATGCTACCTGTTAAAACAATAGCTGAAAGCCCTTTGGAAAGTGCATAATCAACGATCTCGCCATTTGGAGCATCTGGCAAATTTAAATCCAAAATAGTCATAAAATAATCTTTATCATGCTCATTAATTAGCATTTGAGCCTCGGCAAAACTATATGCAACATCAATTGCCATCTCATCAATAGTCTTTTCCATTTGCATAACAATCAGCTTTGCTAACGCCTTATTATCATCAACTACAAGGATTCTTTCCATATTATTCCTACAAAAATTTTTATCAAATTAGTGGCGATTTTATCAAATAAATTTATTTATAAAGCTTAAATTAATAATTTAAATTAAGCTACTTTAAAAGCCCTTTCGCAAAATTTATTGCCTCTTCACTTATGTGTTCACCGCTTATCATACGTGCTAATTCGCTCACTCGTTCATCTCTACCAAGCTCTCTTACGACCGAGTTTTCTCCATGACGCTCTACTAAAAAGTGCGAATTTGCCTTTGAGCTAAGCTGCGGCTGATGTGAAATGGCAAAAATTTGATAAAAATTTGCAAGTTTTAAAAGGACATTTGCGATACTCATTGCCTCTTTTCCACTTAAATTTGCATCTATTTCATCAAGTATGATGACATCACCGCCCGTTTTTGTTATCTCGCTAGATGCGGCTATAAAAGCTAACCTTAGGCGGTTTAGCTCGCCTGAACTTAAATTTTTAAGCGAAGTCTCATTTAAATTTAGACAAACCTCATCAAGTCCTAAAATATCAAGTCTTTTTTCTTCTATTTTTAGCGTGATATCTGGCATATAAAGCTCTTTTAGGTATAAATTTATCATGCTCTCAAGCTCTTTTAAATTTATGCTCCTTGCCCTACTTAAAGTGCTAGCTAGCTCATTTGCCCTTTTGCTTAAAATTTCAAATTTCTTCTCAAGCTCACTCTTTTCAAAGCTTAAATTTTCATATCTGGCAAGCTCTTTTTTCTTTTTAACAAGCACTTCTAAGGCCTCTTCTTCGCTGCCATAACGCCTAATAATGGCATTAAGAGCCTCTATCCTATCAAGCACGCTTTCCACATCGATATCGTCGAGTTCTTCCATATTTAGGCTATCTCTTGCGACTCTTAGCTCATTCATCGCATCTTCAAAAAAGCCATTGTCAAGGTCACTGATGCTTAGCGCCTCATTTACGCTGTGCTCTAGCTCAAATATCCGCTCAGCCCTAGCCCACGCTTCATTTATCTTATCCTTTTTACTAAGCCTTTTTTTAGTCTCCATAAGCTCTTCAAACTCGCCTTTTTTAGGCTCCACGTTTCTTATCTTTTCGATCTCAAAGCTAGCAAGCTCCTTTAGCTCCTCGACCTTTTTCTCTTCCTCTTTTATAGTGGCAAGCTCTTTTGAAATTTTAGAAAATTCCAAAAACGTCTCTTCAAACTCCTGCTTTATCTCTTTAAATTTCTCATTTTTTGAAATTTCCAGCCTATCAAGCAAATTTAGAAATTTCTCGTTTTCAAACTCGTTTGCCTCTTTTGCTGAGAGGTATTTGATGTGCTCGCGCGCCACTTGGGCTAAATTTTTCTTTGAGATGGCTTGTTGGTTTATAAAATATCTCGTGCTTTTATCTTTTAAAAGCTTGAAAATATTGACCTCTTCATTTTCTATGCCAAACTCATCAAGCTCAAATTTATGCTCCACGTCAGCTTCTATCAGCCTTGCCTCGCTATCTTTTAGCCCAAAAACAGCCATTATGGCGCTCATTAGCACCGACTTACCAGCGCCGCTAACGCCTGTAAATACACTAAGACCCTCTTTGAAATTTAGCTCGACATTTTTAAAATTTAGATAATCTTTAATCAAAATTCGATCAATCATTATAACCCCAGTGAAGTTTCTCTTTTAAAATTTGAAAATAATCTCTACCGATATGGCGTATCAGCCTCGCTTTTTTGTTGCTAAGGCTCATGCTAACGGCCGAAATTTTACTCATATCAAACCTATCTTGACCATCAAGTACCAAAATCGCATCGCTATTTGTTCTAAATTTAACCGTATGATTTTTCGTGAGTACGACTGGACGCTGTGTAAGTGAGTGCGAGCAGATAGGAGTTACTGTAAAAACTTCGCTTAATGGATAGATAATAGGGCCATTTGCACTCATGTTATATGCCGTTGTTCCAGCAGGTGTCGCCACTATAACGCCGTCTCCAAAATATGAATTAAAATATTTTTCATTTAAAAGTGCCTCAATATGCGTCATCGAGCCACCATTTTTACTAACGATAACTGCATCGTTAAATGCTATCTTTTGCTCAGTTTTGCCATCATTTTTGTGAAGTGTGACGTCTAACATAAATGGCATTTCTACCTCAAATTTGTCATCAAAAAAGTCTTTAAAAAATTTCTCACTCTCATTTATCGTGATATCTGTCAAAAAGCCTAGCCTACCAGCATGTATGCCAAGGACAAGTGGCGAGATATAAGCTAGTTTTCTACAAGTTGAGATTATAGTGCCATCACCACCAAGCGTGATTAAAAATTCGCACTCTTTAGCTAATTTTATAAGCTCAAAACCATTTTTCTCTATACGCTTAGCACAATTTTTTTCAAGCAAAATTTCTGCGTTATACTTTTTTAAAATTTTTTCTAATTTTTCTAAATCTTGCCTAAACAATGGATAATCTTTAGCAATAAGTCCTACTTTTTTTGTACAAAAAGTATTAAATTTTTGTTCATTTTTCATGTAAATGATTGTAACATATTTTATTTTAACAAAGCTTTTCAAAAGAAAAAAGCGATTATAATTGCCTAAAAAACATTGCAAAGGAGCATTTTATGCGAAGTCATTATTGCACCGATCTTAGCAAAGCTGACATCGGCAAAGAAGTAATACTTTGTGGCTGGGCAAATACATATAGAGACCATGGTGGCGTCATTTTCATCGACTTAAGAGATGTTAGTGGGCTTATACAGTTAGTTTGTGACCCAGCTGACAGCAAAGAAGCACATGATATTGCTGCAAAAGTAAGAGATGAATATGTCTTAAAAGCAAAAGGAAAAGTAAGAGCTAGAGGCGAAGGACTAACCAATCCAAAGCTAAAAACTGGCGAGATAGAAGTAATAGTAAGTGAGCTAATCATCGAAAATCCAAGCGAGCCGCTACCATTTATGATAGGCGATGAGAGCGTAAATGAGGACATTAGGCTAAAATACCGCTTTTTAGATCTTAGAAGCGAGCGCTTGCAAAATATATTTAAAATGCGTTCTCGTGCAGCGATCGCAGCTAGAAACAGCCTAGATAAAATGGGCTTTATCGAGTTTGAAACTCCGGTTTTAACACGCGCAACTCCAGAAGGTGCGAGAGACTACCTAGTGCCAAGCCGTGTATATCCGGGTCAATTTTACGCGCTCCCACAAAGTCCACAGCTATTTAAACAGCTTTTGATGTGTTCTGGCTTTGATAAATATTTCCAAATCGCAAAATGCTTCCGCGACGAAGATTTAAGGGCTGATCGCCAACCAGAATTTACTCAAATAGATATAGAAATGAGCTTTGTCGAGCAAGAAGATATCATAAATATGGCTGAGACGATGCTAAAAGATATATTTAAAGCCTGCGGATACGATATCAAAACGCCATTTAGACGCATGAGCTACAAAGAGGCTACTGAGACTTACGGCTCAGACAAGCCTGATCTTAGATACGATCTAAAAATGATCGATGTTATCGATATTTTCGAGCGCTCAAGCAATGAAATTTTTAGCTCTATCGCAAAAGACAAGAAGAAAAACCGCATCAAAGCGCTAAAAGTACCAAATGGCGACAATATCTTTAGTAAGCGCGAGATGAATAGATTTGAGGAATTTGTACGTAAATTTGGCGCACAAGGGCTTGGCTACTTCCAAATGAAAGAAGAAGGACTAAAAGGCCCACTTTGCAAATTTTTTGAACAAAGCGATCTTGATGAGATCGTCTCAAGATGTGAGCTAAAAGTTGGCGACGTAGTATTTTTTGGCGCTGGCAAGAAAAAAATCGTGCTTGATTATATGGGAAGATTTAGAATTTTCCTAGCTGAACAAATGGGTATCATTGATCAAGACAAACTTGAGTTTTTATGGGTGCTTGACTTCCCAATGTTTGAACAAAATGACGATGGCAGCTACTCTGCGATGCACCATCCATTTACTATGCCAAAAAATATTGACGAGCCTGATCTTGAGGACATCCTCTCTATCGCTCACGACGTCGTACTAAACGGCTTTGAGCTTGGTGGCGGAAGTATAAGAATTCACAAAAATGATATCCAACAAAAGGTCTTTAAGCTTCTTGGTATAGACGAAGAGGAACAGCGTGAGAAATTTGGCTTCTTGCTTGATGCCTTGACATTTGGCGCGCCTCCACATGGTGGTATCGCGATCGGCTTTGACAGGCTAAATATGCTCGTAAATAAAGCAAGCTCAATCCGTGACGTCATAGCATTCCCTAAAACACAACGTGCTCAGTGTCCACTCACAAAGGCACCAAGCCACGCTAGCAACGAGCAGCTTAGGGAGCTAGGACTAAGGATAAGAGAAAAAGAGCAAAAGGCTTAAAATTTGCCTTTAAAAAGAGATGGAAAATTTTTGTCTTTAAATATTTTTTTAGACAAAATTCCATCCTAAATTTAAATTTATAAAAAGATGTCTCCAACTTGGCGGCTAATTAAATTAAAACTTGTCTAAGTATTTTGAGATGATTTTTGTGGTTGCGACGTAAAATTTTGCGCAGATAGAACGCTTAGTTCATCAAGTTAAATTTTACTAGCTCCGCAAAAAGCGCTCAAAAGACAAAGGCAATAAAAGGGAAAGAATGAAGAATTTATTTTTAATCATCGGCGCTCCAGGTAGCGGCAAAACAACAGATGCATCGATCATCGCACAACAAGATGAGAAATTTGCACACTTTTCAACTGGCGATCTTTTAAGAGCTGAAGTTGCTAGTGGTAGTGAGCTTGGTAAGCTAATAGACGGCTTTATCTCAAAAGGAAATTTAGTTCCGCTTGACGTTGTCGTAAATGCGATCGTCTCAGCTATCAAAAGCTCAAATAAATCAAACATCATAATCGACGGCTACCCAAGAAGCGTTGAGCAAATGACTGAGCTTGACAAAGTCTTAAGCGAACAAGATGAAATTTCTCTAAAAGGTGTCATCGAAGTAGATGTTAGCGAAGATGTAGCAAGAGCTAGAGTGCTTGGCCGTGCAAGAGGCGCTGATGATAACAACGAAGTGTTTAATAACCGTATGAAAGTATATCTTGATCCGATCAAACCTATCCGTAAATTTTACAGCGAAAAAGAGCTACTTCACGTAGTAAACGGTGAGCGTGGCATAGACGAGATCGTAGCTGATATCAAAAATTTACTAGCTAAACTTTTATAAATTTACAGACCTTGCATAAAAATGTGCAAGGTCCTAAATAAATATCATTCAAATATACTTATTTTTAATTTCATTTTAAATGTAACTTTCCTACAATTCTAAATTTATTTTTAACAAACCTAAACAAAGATGAAATTATGCATAAATTTAAATTTACAATACTACTTTCAATCGTAACTATTTTTGCCTTTACAGGATGTGCTAAAAAGTATATAGAAATGGTTTAAAAGGATACTACATATAAGTACAGCAGCGCTAAAGCGGTTTGTGGCGAAACCGAGCTTGATAAAAAGCTAGAAGGATACATAAATACCTTTTTAAAAAAGAAAGACCAATACGGTGACGACCTAATCATAAAATGCGATATACAAAGAACAAAAAATGGAGTTAGGATCCTTAGGCACTTAACCCTAGGCATAGGTGGTGCTGGTAAATCTGAGACTCTCGCAGTCATAAATTTAGTCGATCAAAATGGTAAAGAGGTGGCCAAATTTAACGTTACTGTCGAGATTAGATATGGCTTTCTTGGTGGTAGCGCAGATAGAGCACTACCGATTACCGCTAAAAACATCTATAAAATTGTTACAAAAGATTTTATGTAAAAACTTACCTTTTATTAATATCAAAAATATACTATCCCTTAAAATTTCACAACCAATTTTAAAGGATAAAAATGAAAAAGATCATAATCGCTGCAATATCTGCTAGCATCGCAATGGCTGGAGGCTTCACATCAAAGCACTCAAGTGAAACGATAAGTGCAAAAGAGGCATTAAAGCTAAATGACGACACCAAAGTCATACTTGAGGGCAAGATAAAGTCACACATCAAATCAGATAAATATGAATTTGTTGATAAAAATGGCGATGTGATTGTCGTTGAGATAGGCGACAAAAAATGGGGCAACATAACAGCCAATGAAGATATACCTTTACGAATAAGGGGCGAGGTTGATAAAGACATTACAAAAATGGAAATCGACGTAGACAGTGTAGAAATCATAAGGTAGTTAAAATTTACACGCATTTAATGCAAAAAATACTAAAATCACGAAAATTTCTAATAAAAAGGACAAATATATGGACGTTTTAAAAATCAAAGCTGGCTCAAACCCAGACAAAATCAATGCCGTAATCGAAATACCTTATGGCTCAAATATCAAATATGAGATCGATAAAGATAGTGGCGCGGTCGTGGTTGATCGCGTGCTTTACTCAGCGATGTTCTACCCAGCAAACTACGGCTTTGTGCCAAATACACTTGCAGCTGACGGCGATCCAGCTGATATTTTGGTACTAAATGAGTATCCGCTCCAAGCTGGTAGCGTCATCCCTTGCCGCTTGATAGGCGTTTTGGTGATGGAAGATGAGGCGGGTATGGATGAGAAACTTTTAGCTGTGCCAGTTACAAAGATCGATCCAAGATATGAAGCGATAAAAAGCTACGAAGACTTGCCAACTGCGACACTAAATAAGATCAAAAATTTCTTTGAAACTTATAAAATTCTTGAGCCAAACAAATGGGTTAAGGTGAAAGAATTTAAAGACGCAAACGCTGCAAAAGAGATTTTAGACGCTGCTATTAAAAATTATAAATAATTTATAAGCCCTATTTTAGGGCTTTTCTTTTTAAATTTATTCGTTTTATACACCTCATAAAAAAGGCTGTTTTTTTATATTTAGATAAGCTTTTTCTTGTATAATACGATTTTCTTTCAACTGTGGGTTCATAGCTCAGTTGGTTAGAGCATCCGGCTCATAACCGGATGGTCCCAGGTTCGAGTCCTGGTGAACCCACCACTTTCTATTTTATTTATAATCTTTAATCTTCTAAAATCTAAATTTTGAGACTATTTTGCTTTTGTTTTAAGAATCAAAGTGAACTTTTATTCACCTTGATCTAATATCTTAAAATTTATATTCCAGCTTCATACCGCCGCTTACGCCGTAGCTTTTGTCGTTATCTAACATTCCGCTAAGTTGATAAGAAAGCGCGAAATTTTCACTAATTTTCGTATCCGCGACCAAATTTAGCTTATAGACCAGTTTGTTATTGTCGAGTTTATAGTCGACGTATTCGTTTGAGTTATTGAGCGAAACATAAGATTTATCGTCAGAGTTATAGACATTTTGTTTTACCAAAAATTGTACCGCAAATGCATTTTTGTCGCCATTTAGCACATACTCGGCGCCGACCCCTAAAGCTACGTTAAAGTCGTTTATATCTTTTTGATCGTATCTGTCGTTTTTAAAGCCCTTTACGCCGTTTGCTCCAAATTCTAGCGCAAGTACGGGTTTGATAGCCTGAGCATATTCGCCGTTTGAACCGAGCGAAATTTTATATTTATAGTAGTTGCTCGAAAGGATACCCGTGCTTCTTACGCTAGCCTTTTGCGAATCGTTTAAGCTGCGCTTAGAATTTACGAAGGCTAAATTTAGATTGCTCTGTATCTCGTGAGCGTCTTGCTCAAAAAGTCCATACGCTCCAAAGCTATAAATTTTTGCATCGTCGGTTACGGCATTTGAGATAAATTTAGCCTTACTCATGCCCGCATTCACGCCTAAAATAACCTCGTCATAGCTCCTATCGTAGCCTATATACGTGCCGTAAAATTTTAAATCACCGCCGCTATCTTTATCTTTAAAGTACGCTCCGTTTACGTTCGCCCAGAAATTATTTCTTTGCCTGCTAGCCTCGGCCGCTTCGTAGGCTATTACGGCGGTCGGCTTAAAATCGCTCTCAAGCCCTGCTAGCCTAAACCGCGAAATATCAGCCTTTGCCCTTAACTGAGTAATTTGAGATAATCTCGAGTTTATTAACTCATTACCGTTTTGTAAGGCTTTGACGCTAACTTTTAAAGACGAACCAGAAATTTCTTTCATATCGGATTCCGCCTTTAACGCCATTTGTCTTAAAGTCTCGGTATCGCCGCTTTGAAGGGCGCTTTCATACTCCGGTCTATTTTTAAACATATTTAAAATTTTATTTTGGCGTTCGCTAAATCCGGTCAACCTTAGCTCCTGCTCAGATCCCGGCGTCGCAGACGGATTCTCGGCTTTTTTATCGCTTAATCTCATCGTAATTTTGCCGTCTTTTATGGCATAAGTCGTAAAAAGACCGTTAATTTTTTGCTCGGTATTAAATATCGCGCCTTTGTTTACGATACTTTCTGCGCTTAAGAGCGTATAGGTTTTTTTAGCAGTCATCTCGCCTCTTAAAGCAGCCGTAAAGTCGATGTTAAATTTCATTCCCGCACCAAGCGTCAAAATCTTCTTAAAATCCAAAATAGGCTCGTTTGCATTACTAAAATTTTTAACATTTAAATTTTTCGTTACGATTGTATCGGGGTCAAAGGTTAGTTTGTTTGCTCCGCTAACCTCTAAATCTTCTATTTCTAATTTACCGCTTCCAGCCGCTATGCTGCGAGTAGGAGCCGTATTTTTGCCGTTTATTATGAGCTCTTTTAGCTTAGTCTTCGTGCCGCCGACTCTTAGCATGCTGTCGCTATCCATGACGATTCTATTTTTAAAGCTAACGTCTTTAACTAGCAAATTTCCTTTTTCTACGTTTTGGCGGTATTTTAAGCCGTCGTCATAAGTATTTGAGCCGTCGAATTTATCGATATAGTGAGTTAATTCGCCGCTTAAATTTATAACGGAATTTTTCGCCTCTATATCGCTATTTACGTTCGCGTCCTTACCTATCGTAAGTTCTGAAGAGTTTATTTTTATGCCCTCTTTCGCATTAAATTTACGCTTCTCCCAATCAGGCTGCGATAGCGTAGATGGGCGAGTTAAATCCATATACGAAGGTTCGCTTAAACCGGCGGCGGCTATTTTATCCTTTACCGCCTGCGTTAAAACGCTAGCATCTGCCGTAGCATGAGCGGTCGGATGTCCTTGAAGCGTAACCTTGGCGTTATTTAGACTCAAACTTCCGTCTATATCAAAACCGCCGTCAAATACGAGCTCTCGCCCTTGCCCATCGTGTTTTACGTCTATATTTTTATCTACGCTTGCGTGAAATATCGTATCCTTACCGCTTTCGCCGTTTATTTTAAGCGTTGCTTTTTGAGCGGATAAATTCGTGATTTTAGCGGCGTTTGAATTGGCCGAAACGTTACTAAAAATTTGATCGAATCCGTTTAAATCAAGCTTTCCTCCGCCGTTTCCAAAGAAAATTTTATCATTTAAACTATCGTCTACGCCGAGTCTTAATAGGCCTCTACCGCTCGTTAAATAAATTTTTTCAAAAGCGTCTACGGCTCTTAGATCCACTATACCGTCGCCTAATCTTAATGTTTTGTTGCCGCTAGAATTTACGATTAAGCTTCCTTTGCCGACTTTATGTACGCTAGTATCGGCCGCTACGTTTAAGCTCAAACTTGCGCCGCGAGCTACGTCAAAGCCCGCAAGTCTAGTTATTTTATTGCTTCCGATACCGTTTATAAGCGTAAAGTTTCCGCTATTTACGACGATTCCGCCGTGGCCTAAATCAAGGTTAGAATTTAGCGTAATGCTTGAACCGTTTGCAGTGCTAAATATATTGTCTTTATTTCTTACGAGTTGGGCATTTGAGACGTTTAAACCGCTGACTAAATTTTCATAATTTCTCCTATAGTCGCTAAAATCCCTCATCGTTACGATTGAGGCGTGATTGCTATTATCGGCGGCCGCCGATAAAACCCCTACTAGAACCCATTTTTGTACTACCGTATCGTATACGAAAAATCCCGAACCGCTATCGCCGGGCAAAAGCCTGTTCCTAAAACCCCTATCAGAGGTCATAAACATATAAACCCCAGGCCTATTTATACTAGAGATATGCGTCTTATAATTAGCCGAATAATGCGTGCTTATTTCGTTTACACTTCCGCCCAAAGCCTGATTAACGATATTTTGATCTTCAAATTCTCTTGCGCTTACGACGTCGCTATATCCGTCGGTATCGATTTTCGGTTTTTCTAGCCCAAGCGCTCCGGTGCCCGCCTGATAGGCAATAACGTTATCGCCTCTAGCGCCGCCTCTATTTTTTATATCCTTTAAATAGTTTTGTATTTTATCTATATTAGCCTCATCGGTCGCCCTGCTATCGCCTGAAATATCTAAATTCGGTACGTCTATCGGATCTATTTGCCCCTCTACGATGTATTTAGTCGTTCGCATATAAGCGGTATCGGAATTATATAACCCCTCTGTCGGAGTCGCCGTACGAGAGGTTAGATATTCGTATTTCGTATTGCCAAACCATCCCCTATTTTCGTTAAAATTACTAGCCGCGGCAGCATCTAACGTATGGTTCGCCGTTACGACGAAATTTCGTCCGAGTGAAGTAAAATTTCCTTTATTATTCCTAGCACCGCTATTTGGGATTTTATCAAACGTAAATTTGTCGCCGTTTCTTTGCGCAAATTCTAGCGGAGTATCTTGCGGGGTAAAAGCACCCTTATTTTGCGCGAAATCAAGATAATCCCTATAATAATTCGTCACTATATCCATAACCTGCGCATTCGCACAAGCGTATAAAACGCTTGCCAAAGCGATAGAAATACCGAATTTGTTATTTTTCAAGATAAACCTCCATTTTGTGAATATAATTCCATTTAAAATAAGGGGAGCATTTTACAATATTTTTTATTGTTTAATGACTAAAACCTTAATTATTTTTTAGACATTAAATTTACAATATAAATTTTTTATCTTATTAAAATTATCTCGCTTTTTAAACTTACTTTTGGTTATAATTACACCAAATTTGGTCGCAGTTGCGATTTACATTTGCATAAATTTACCTTCAACTACCATTTTTGCAAATTTCAAAAGTCAAATTTCACAAGTTTCGCGTGCCGAAAATATCAAATTTACATTTCTTAAATCCCAAAAGGAGATTTCATGGAATTAAAACAAACCGGTATATCACGCCGTGGCTTTTTAAAAGGTGCTTTAGCCACAGCTGCTGTTACCACTCCGCAAACGATGCTGGCTGGCTTTACGCCATTTAAGTCTGACTCGCTTCAGGTTTGGTCGTGTGGAGGCCTATCTGAAGCTTTTAACGAGCTAAATGCCATTTACGAGTCAAGAACAGGGCATAATATCCAATACACTGGCGCTTTTGCAGGTGCTCTTGGCAAGTCGCTTTTAGCACTTCAAAGCACGACCGAGCTCTTTGGAGCAAGGGTTTTAGAGCTTTCTAAAAAACTTCGCAAAGCTGGCCTTAGCCTTCACTTTAGGCCACTATGCTTTACCGACTACGTCCTAGTCGTGCCAAAGGGAAACCCTGCTGGCATTCGCGACTTAAAAGACCTTGCTGAGCCAGGAGTTAGAGTGATGCTACCTCTTAGATCATCGCCCCCTGGCAGTGGCCCAGTCAAGGGGATATTAAAAAACTCAAACCTCACTGATGCGGTGATGAAAAACATGGTCGCAAACGGGTCATGCGTCATAAATATGATGTGCGAGCTAGTTAATGGCAAGGGTGACGCTTCTATCATCGAAAAGCGCCTAACAACGCACGATAGGTTTAAAGACAAGATCGAGTATATGCCCATCGATGAAAAGCTCATCCCGCCTGGACCGCTCACTTTTACGCTAAATATAATGAAATATGTAAAAGATGAAAGGCTTGCAAATGATTTTGCAGACTTTGTTTGCGGCACCGAGGGGCAAGAAATTTTTGAAAAACATGGCTTTACCTCCATTTATTCAGCGCGTGGGCTAGAGCTTATAGAAAGGTTTGGTGTAAAAGATGTGTAGTAGCTGTAATAGCGCATGCTCTAATAGCAGTGCATGCGGCAATGTAAATTTAAAAAAGAGAAGCAAAAACTCTCCCACAACAAAGATAAGACGCCTAGTGCAGCTCATCTTTATAGCTGGTATCGGTCAATGGGCGTATTACGGCATTTTTAGATGCCCTTTTGTAGTGCCATTTGTAAATTGCCAAAACTGCCCTATCATCACCTGTTGGGGGCGGATCACGTCGCTGTTTTTTGGATTTTGGCTATTTATCCCAGTGCTTGTCATCCCCTTTGGTAGAGCATTTTGTGGCTGGGTCTGTCCAGCTGGCTTTGTCAATCAAATGCTTGGTAAATTTGCCTTTTTCAAGCTAAAAATCCGCAGCAAAAAGCTAATAATCGCTCAAATAGGCATGCTAGCTACCATAGTAATCAGCCTTTGGGTCTATTTCGTCTGGGGCAATCCTCGCATGATGATACCTATAAGAACGAGCGATGAGTACCTAACCGCTCTTACTTTGTCACTTCGCTTTGGCGAATGGGAGTGGGTCACTCGCACGGTGATCATCATCTCAGTTATGCTAGCCTCGCTAATTGTAGCTAACCTTTGGTGTCGTTTCGTCTGTCCATCAGGCGGCGTGCTTGAAATTTTGCGTAAATTTTCGATATTTCGCGTCTATAAAACGAGTGCTTGTGACGACTGCGACGCATGCTTGCGCAAGTGCGAGATGGGGACAAGACCTGATGAAATAAACTGCACAAACTGCGGTGACTGCCTCAATGTCTGCCATGCAAATGCCATTAAATTTGGAAGGAAAAAAAGCTAATGATCTTTCGCACTAAGGCTGAACTAGACAATCACCCATGCTTTAACAAAAAAGCATCCGCCAACTACGGACGTGTGCATCTGCCAGTTGCCCCTCACTGCAACATCCAGTGCAACTTCTGCAACCGCATATATGACTGCGCTAATGAAAATCGCCCTGGCGTAACGGCAAAGGTGCAAACGCCAGATGAATCGGTGAAATTTTTAGAAAAGCTCTTTAAATTTAGACAAGACATCTCCGTCATCGGCATCGCTGGTCCTGGCGATCCGATGTGTGACGCTGACAAGACGCTAACGACCTTTGAAAAGTGCAAGTCTCACTTCCCAAATGCCCTACTCTGCCTCTCAACTAATGGCTTAGCGCTGCCTGAGCATGTGGATGAGATCGTGCGTCTTGGCGTGAGCCACGTAACAGTGACGGTTAATGCCGTGACGCCAGATGTTGGCTCGAAGGTCTATTCGTGGGTGAGGTATGAGGATAAAAACTACTACGGCGAGGAGGCTGCTAGGATACTGCTAGCACGCCAGGACGAGGGCATCCGCAAGCTAAAAGAGGCTGGTATGCTAGTCAAGATAAACACCGTCGTCATCCCTGGGGTCAATATGGACCACATCCAAAGCATCTCGGCAAAGGCAAAGCAGTGGGGAGCTGACATAATGAACTGTATGGCGATGATACCGGTGCATGATACGCCTTTTGAAAATTTAAAATCCCCTTCAAGTGATGAAATTCACCGCATCCGAAGATCAATAGGTAGTGACATAAATCAAATGTCGCATTGCAGTAGGTGCCGCGCTGATGCATGTGGCAAACTTGGCGAAAGATAGAGATAAAAGGCACTAAATTTAGTGCCTTTTGCATTTTTGGTTTTTGGTTTGTGGCTCTCGGCTAAATTTTGTTAGATATCAAAGTTATAAAAAGCATAGTAAAGAGTGGTCAACTCGTAGTTAGAGCAAGCTTTGTTCAAAATCAAAATGGCGAAAATTTCTTTACATTACTTTGAAAAACATCTTTTTACAAACTCTTTTAAAAGCCATTTAAATGGACTTTAAATCATACGTCTTAGTGCTTTACTTACTATATAGACCTCAACCCCGCTACTATCTTCATCTATCTCGTAGCTTTGATAGTCTTTGTTGATGCTTATGATATGAGTATGCCCTAAGAGCTCTTTTTGAAGCAACCTAACCATGAAATCTCTGTAAAAGTTTATGACTTTAACTTTGTTTTAAAAATATAGACGCCGTTTTATGCGGCGTTTAAATTTATACTCGTATTTATTTGCTATTTCATAAATTTTGTCTTAGCAAACTGCCTAAATTTTCACTTGCTTTAAATTTACAAGCTCAAATTCTGCCCAAAATTCGCTCCCAGCTCCAGCTTCGCTCTTTACGCCAAGCTTTGCACCGTGGATTTTAGCGATGTTTGCAGCAATAGCAAGACCAAGACCACTACCTGTGTTTAGGCTTTTGTTTCTTGAGCTATCGGCTTGATAAAATTTATTCCAGATTAGCTCGCTATCTTTTTGCGAGATGCCAACTCCGTCGTCTTTCACAGATAAAAGTGCGTACATTTTTGAGACACTTAAATTTAGATCAATTTTACTTGTGGTAAATTTTAGTGCGTTGCTTAAAAAGTTATCCACGAGCCTTGATATCATCAGCTCATCGCCAAGGATTTGAGCATCTGGTGCGACCACGCAGCTAAATTTTATCCCCTTTGTGCTTGCTAGCTTCTCGTAGTCGGTGGCTAAATTTTGCAAGATAGAGCTTAAATTTATGCGTTTTAAGGTCAAATTTCTGCCTGATTCTAGCCTTGAGAGCTCTAAAATTTGATCTATCAGCGAGGTGATCTTTCTTGACTGCCTAGAGATAACCTCTAGCGACTCTTTGGCCTCGTCTAAATTTTGCGCGTAACTCGCGGCGTAGTCGCTCTCAGCCATGATGACTGATAGAGGAGTTCGTAGCTCATGCGAAACGTCTGAGGTGAGCTGTTTTTCGCTTTGATAGACCTTTTCAAGCGAGTCAAGCATCTGGTTAAAAACGCTTGCAAGTGCGTGCAGCTCGTCTTTACCAGCAGGTAGATCGATACGCTTTGAAAAGTCCCGGCTACTGCCTATCTCAAGGGCTGTTTTAGACATCATGGCGACTGGTTTTAAGGCATTTTTTATCGTTTTATAGCCGCCATAAAGTACAAAGGCAAATAAAACCGGCACAAAGACGCCAAGGGCCAGCAAAAATAGCCCCTCTTTTTTGAAAAATTTCTCCGCATTTATCACGCCCCTTATCCAGACTTTTTTGCCTTTGGCTGCGATATCGTAGTAGTAAAAGCAGTTTTCGCCGTTTTCGTAAAATTTCACTTCGCCACTATCCATCTTAAGCGAGCCATCAAAATTTTTAGGTACTAAACCGCCGAGCACTTCACCATTTGCACTGTATTTTATAAAAAAGATCCCATCATAATAGGGTTCAAATTCTTCCGTATTATTGGCGATTTTGGTGACTGATTTGGCTAACTTTTTTTGGCTCACATCTTCAAAAATTTCATCTGCCACGACCGCTGAGATAGCGATCAGTGCTGCCACGATAGCGATGATAAAAAACGAGTACCAAAGCGTCACGCGCGCCGTGATAGGGATATTTGCAAAAGCACGCTTAATCCTTAATAACATAGCCAAGCCCTCTTTTAGTCTGGATCACTTCGCTCTCACCAAGCTTTTTTCTTATATTTTTTACTAGTACGTCGATGATGTTTGAGCCGCCCATATAATCAAAGTCCCAGACGTGCTCTTTGATCTGCTCACGAGTCAAAATTCTGCCCTTATTGAGCATCAAAAACTCTAAAATTTCATACTCTTTGCCTGTTAGATCGATGCTTTGACCGCCAAATTCGACTGACTTTTTAGAAAGGTCTATCTTTAGCTCGCCTGCGCAAATTTCATTAGCAGCACTGCCGCTGTTTCGGCGGATTAGCGTGCGAACTCTAGCTAGCAGCTCCTTAAAGTCAAATGGCTTGACCAAGTAGTCATCCGCGCCCGCGTCAAGCCCCTTTACAACGTCGTCCACATCGTCCTTTGCCGTTAGTATCAGCACAGGGGTCGCTAGCTTTTCGGCGCGCGATATTTGCAAAAATGTAAGTCTGTCCATCACTGGCATCATAAGATCAAGCACGATAAGATCGTAGTGCGCGACGGCGGTAAAGTCCATCACCTCCTCGCCGTTAAACGCGCTATCGACGCTATATCCGTTTTTTCTTTAGGTGCTTTACTATGACGTTATTTAAGTCTATTTCGTCCTCGACGACTAAAATTTTCATCCCTGCCTCACGTAGTTTTGCCAGCTATTTTATCAAATTTGGCTTTTTATTTTTAGATTTAAAATTTCACCATTCATTGTGCCTATCTTAAAATCATACAAAAAGCCCTTATTTTTAGCCCTCGCCTCATAAAAATACTCCGCTCCAAGCGCGCCAAAGCTTTGTTTTTTTGGATTGATAGATCGGCGCAAATTCCACCTCTTCTGGCTTCTTTAGGTAGTCAATGATAAGCTCTTTAACTTTTTCTGGCAAGATGTGAGCCAGCCCTTCAAATTTAGCCTGCTTTTCATTTATCTTTGATAGCTCTACCCTTTGCGCCTCATCTTTTAGGCAGTTTGTGGCGTTTATTAGCCACATTCCAGCCTTACCAGCGCAGATAAGCGTATCTGACGTAGTTTGAAACGAAAGTTCAAGCGCTTTTTAAAGAAATTCTGAGCTTTGCATTTTGAGGTAGCTTGGCTTAAAATTTCTGCTCTACTGTTTGCTTCACTAGAGTTTTTATCTAAATTTTCAGAGCTTTGCTCGCTCTTCTCTAAATTTTCGTAACTATTTTTATTAGCAGCATTTTTAATTAAATTTTCTCTCTCGCTTTCGCTAAAATCAGCGACTTTGTTTTCGCTTAAATTTTTATTTAAATTTCTCTCTAAACTCTGCTTGCTAACTTTCTCGTTTAAATTTTGATCTAAATTTTCACTCATCTTTTTCACCTTTATAAAAATTTAACGCCCAAAAAGGGCGCTATATCACTTTATGTAGTTGCCGATTATTTCGCCAGTTTGAGCGTTTATGATTACCTTTTTTTCGCCTATACCGCGATCAAGCTCGATCTCATAAACCCAAAGGCCGTTTTTGTTATCAAGCTCAGCTCCGTCAAGGCTCCAACCAGCCTCGAGTGCTAGCGCTTTAGCTACTGCCTCGTCGATGCTAAGAGTAAATTTCGAAAAATCTACCGCTTCGATCGGTAAGATATGTTTTTTATTTTTATTCTCCATTTTAACTATCTGACCACTATTAGCATCGATCTTAATCTCTTGTTTAATGCTATCTTTAAAAGACTCTATCTTGTAAAATGTCGCACCGTTTTTGACATCCATCTCGATATCTTTGACGCTTGAGCCTGGAAAGTTTTTCTCAGCTATGTTTAAAGCCTCTTTTGATGTGATGGCTGCTTGCAAGCTTGTCACTCCTAAAACTGCTGCTAAAACTGTAGTGCCTAATATCTTTTTCATTTTTGATCCTTTTGTTTTTGATTTCCAACTTTCGTTTGGATGAGCGCATTATAAAAGCCTTAAATGAAGCTAGGATGAATAAAGGAAAATTGTTTTAACTTCGTTAAAAGACAAATATATAATCGCATTTTGACTACGAATCAGAACGATATACTTTAAAACAGCAAATAAATCTGAAGGGAAATAAAGGGGAAAAATACAAAAAACAAGAAAGCTTAAAGTTCTTGAAACATCGTTAAAATCGAGATTTTAAAAGGATTTTTGAAGATAAATGGCTCCGGATGCTGGGTTCAAAAATATATAATTCTTAAACACTCCAAAATATTCTATAAATCCCTAAAATACGCCATTTAATAGCTTAAGCATATTCTAGGTTACACTAGAATATCATTTTTATAAATTTTGGGAACAAATTTAGGGGGTATTATGGCAGGAAAACTTAAAAATCACAACTCATCGTTCGGAGTCAATAAATACCCGGGAATTTTCTTTAATAATCTAGCTAGCGGCGACGTAGTTTTTTATATGAGAGTTACGCTTGAGGGTAAAAGGCAAACGTCAAAATCGGATCGAAATCCGAAGGTGTAAATATAACCTACGCATATAATAAAAAGAAAGAATTCGACGCAAAGAAACGGCGAATTGCCAGATAGCATAACCAAGAAAATAATAGCCAAGAACAACAAAAACTCGCTTAAATTTGATGAGATCGCAGACGCATTTTTCGGATTTAAGCTAGAAAAAGAACCCGATAACGCCGTCAATATAAAAGAGCAAAGACGAGATTACGAAATTTACCATAAGGATAAGTTAGGCGGTCTAGCCACGACGCAGATAACACCCGAGATGATAAATGAGCATCATAAAGATATTTCTCAGATAATCTCACCTAAAACCAAACGAAAGCTGTCGCAATCCAGGATAAACGCTATAATGGGTATAGTTAGGACGATTTTTAATCACGCTATAAAAAATGACCTTATCGATCATATTAGCCCATACAAGATAGAACTAAAAAAGCCGAGCAACAAGCGAGAGAGATTTTTGGAGCTTATCGAGATAGAGCTTTTACGCAAAGAAGTAGCGGGCAAAGAAGACTTTGCCCTAGAGCTGTTCGTTGAGCTTGCGCTTTGTACGGGAGCTAGATTAGAAGGAATTTTAAATATCAAGAAAAAGGATTTAGCGTTATCTACCAAGTCGGTCACCATAAGCGATTTTAAAACAAAGAGCACGTATACGGGGTTTTTAAGTAAAAGAGCACTAGAAAAGATAAATCAAATTTATACCACCCTATCCCCGAACGATTTTTTAGTAAATAAACCAAAAGCCACTATCCAAAACGTCTTGCAGCCGTTATTAAATAAGCTTTTTAATCAAAATTTAGATATAAGCGACGCAACCAATAGAGTAGTTATTCATACGCTAAGGCATATGTTCGCCTCTCATCTAGCCATAGAAGGCACTCCGATACTAACGATAAAAAAGCTAATAAATCACTCAGATATCAACCATACTCTAAGATACGCTAAACTAATGCCGGACAGCGGACGAGAGATGGTGGAGAGGTTGTATGAGTAGGTTTATATCAAGTCGTTTATTCAGCAATAAGCATATAAAACAAACTGCATTTTATATCATATATGGCACAATAAGACTTAGTCGCATAAAATGGTTACGATGCGGAGCGTAAAATTTGCAAACGAAGCCATAAAAGATGAGTTCTTGGAGCTACCGACCGGGCTCAGGCAAAGAGGCTATAAAATGTTCGAGCTTCTAGAAGCCAGAGGCAATACTATGGGGGAGCCGTACACTAAAAGCCTAAAAGACGGACTATTTGAGATACGTATAAAGTCGAATGAAGGAATAACTAGAAGCATATATTGTTATGAAATCGGCAAAAGAATAATAATCCTGCCAACTTTTGTTAAAAAACGCCTAAAAGTATACTAAATTTGGCAGAACAAAGATTAAAGGAGTTTAAAGATGGGAACCGTTAATTTTAGAGAAGTTTTAAAAGAAGAGCTAAAAAGCCCCGAATTTAAAGCGCAATACGATGCGCTGGAGGACAAATATAAAGCCATAGAAGCTTTAATAGACGCTAGAAACAAAGCCGGACTAACTCAAAGCGAGGTAGCCAAAAGGATGGGCATAACCCAATCAGCTGTAGCCAGAATAGAAAGCGGAGCGTATAATATCAAGTATAAAACATTTTTTAACTACATAAAAGCTTGCGGTAAAAGAGTGGCGATAGTTTGAGTGAGATTAATTATCTAATAAATACTCAAGCCGACACAGGAGAAAAGTATTAAGCTTTGTCGATTCTCAAGACGGGATTCTTGCGGATACGATAGTTAGGATTTGGAAAAATAAGGCTCTTACAACATGGACATATTTAAAACGCAACTAAATCGAAGGTTTTAATACGACTACAAAAACGAATACGGCTATATTATAGCGACGCTTGTTTTATCAAATAATCTTAATCCCGCACAAAATGCTCTTCTTTTTGATTCTTATTTCTTGCTCAAAAAACAATCTCTACTTTAATCTTTATTTATGCTATATAAAAACCAACAAAATCTCAATTTTTAAAATTTGTGCTAAAACACCAAATAAAAAAACAAAAGTAAATTTCCCTATAAACCAAAATTTACTTTAACTTAATAAAAAACAATCGCTTCAAATTCCATCGTATAGTCTTAGAACTTAATATCATTTATCAAAACATCAAGAATAAACAACCCTTACATAAGACAATATGTTAGTACTTACTTAGCAAACTCAAATGAGTTTGCTGTAAGGTCTTGGCAGACGGCCGATATTTTTCTTTGTCTAGGCAAAAGAAAAATATAAAAACTTAGACGAAACCTTATCGCTCGAAAATGATTTTTCATCGGCAAAATGTCTAAGTTTTCATATAAAAAGCCCTTAATGAATATAATTAAGGGATTTTTATATACGGTCGGCGTGTTTGAGTCGTGCACGGACTATATAACAGTAAAATACAGCTTGACAAAAATTAGTTTTTTTAATTTGACTCTATAATATAAATTTCCTTCTCGGTCTTATGTCAGGCTGCAAATTATATTTATAATTTTTCAAGATTTAATCTATATACAGCAAGTTATGTGCGATCCAATTCTAGCCTTATACTATTTTTTACTATTCTTTTATTTCTTATACAAATGACAGATAATGATAAAATCTTAGTCAAAAAATATCTTAAGATATATGCTAAATTTGCATATATAAATCATCATCAGATACCGATAAAATCGTACTAAAAATAATTTAAGTTTTTTGCTTGATTTAAGCAAGATTTCACTACAATCAAATCTTAAATTTAGATTTTCAAGCTATCATTTCGCAAAAATTAAGGAAAATCATGCAACCTATTTTTACGACCCAAATCTCCAAATTTAAAGGCGCACAAAAAAGCGTCGTTGATGATATTTTGGTGCGCGAGATCAAGCTTGAGATCTACATAAACGGCAAGCGTTTCGGCGCGCTCATGGCAACTCCGACCGATCAGGAGGCACTAGCTGCAGGCTACCTAATCAGCGAAAATTTGATCGCGAGCCCTGAGGATATCGAGAGTGTCGAGCTCTCAGACGACACTTTAAGCGTGCGGGTAAAGGCTAAAATCAACAAAAAGCGCCTCGAGCAGTTTGACGAGGAAAAGGTGATAATCAGCGGCTGCGGGCGTAGCTCGACGGCAAACATCGATCCAGAGGCTATGGCGGCGCGCTTGATAAAGGGCGAGGTTAAATTTCACAAAGACGAAATTTTGCGCCAGATGGGGCAGTTTTACACGCAGTGCGAGCTTTACGAGATGACGGGCTGCGTGCACACGGCTAAGCTTTTTGTTAGCGGCGAGCAGTTTTATATCGGCGAGGATATCGCTCAGCACAACACTATAGATAAGGCCGTCGGCAAGGCGGTACTGGCAGGCGCACAGCTGCAAAATTCGTTTTTGATGGTGAGCGGGAGGCTCAGCTCCGAGATGGTGGCAAAAGCCGTCATGCACAGCATCCCAGTGCTCGTCTCGCGTACGGCTCCGACTAGCCTTGGCGTCGTGATAGCGCGTAAATTTAACCTCACGCTGTGCGGCTTTGCTCGCGGCGAAAACATAAATGTATATAGCGGCGCGGAGAGAATCTATGAGTGAGCAAATCCGCGAACTGATAACCAAACTGCTAAATCCAAAGGGCAGGCTAGACTGCGGTGCGGCGTTTAGGATCGCCGCAAAACTAGGTGTAGAGGTCGGTCTGGTTAGCGACGAGGCCGAAAAAATGGGCGTAAAGATCGACAACTGCGAGCTAGGGCAGTTTGGCGGGCTGGAAAACGGACGCGGCAAATACACCGTGATGACGCAGCTAAAGCAAATGACCGACGAAAATGACAGGATCCTGTGCAAAGACGCTAGAGACGCGGCTGCGGGCATGGGGCTAAAGACGATCCGCTCGACGCTAAAAGACTATAAAATCGACGTAAAATACTGCCAGCTGGGGTGTTTTAAGGAGAAGAAAGGAAAAAAGATGAGAGTAAAAACCAAAACTTGGATAGAAAACGACGAGGGCGAGCTTATCTTCGGCAAAGGAAAAACCGAAGTCCTAGACGTCATCGCCGAGGTCGGCTCGATCTCAAAGGCCGCCGAAATCCTAGGCATGAACTATAAAAAATGCTGGAATCATCTGCAAATTTTGCAAAAAAATCTAAAAGAGGAGCTCTTCACCACCAAACAAGGCGGCGGCGAAAACGCCGGCACGACGCTAAACGAGCGCGCACACGAGCTCATAAACGCCTATAGACAGCTACAAAACGACATCGAGGATTTTGCGGATAAGCGCTTTAAGGAGCTGTTTTTGAAAAAAGACGGCGAGAAAAAAGACGCAACCAAAGACGACGCAAACGATAAAAATAAATAAAACCACATCAAATTTAAGGGAGAAAAAATGTACGTAAAACTAAACGATAGGGTCTATCTAAACAAAGACAAGATCACTAGAATAAAGGTAGATAGCGTCCAAGACGGTATCAGGATCCGCTTCTACGAGGGGCAAAATCAAGTCGCTAAAAGCGGACGCTTCGAAACCGAAGCAAAAGCTATCGAGTGGCTAGAGAAAAATTTTATAAACAAATAATAAAATGGTCGTGAGCCTCTGTGGCTCGCGCTTCTGTGCTTTATCAAGTTAAATTTGCCGCTTTGCGGTTAAATTTAACTTGTTCAAATTTAACCTCCAAATTTACTAAATCATTTCCACAGCAAAAGCCCGAAATTTGCGAAAATTTACTATAATTACTGTATCAAATTTAAAGAGTAAAAATGGCAAATTTAGACGAAATTCGAAAAAATATTATCTTAAAGCGTGACGTGCATTATTTTGACTGCACCGCTTCGGGGCTTGCTTATGAGCCCGTAGAGCGCGAGATAGGCGAAATTTTAAAAACCTACGCCAACACCCACTCCGACAGTAGCTCCAACGCCATCATCACGCAGCGGCGCTACGAGGGCGCGAGAGAGAGCCTAAAAAAGCTGCTAGGGCTTGACAAGCGGTTTTATCTCATCGCCTGCGGACAGGGCGCGACGGCCGCTATCAAGAAATTTCAAGAGCTGCTAGGCATCTACCTGCCGCCTGCGACTAGAAGCGCGATCGGCGAGGCAAATTTGCGCGCAGCGCAGCTTCCGCTAGTGCTTGTTTCGCCCTACGAACACCACTCAAACGAGCTTAGCTTTCGCGAGGGGCTTTGCGACTACCTGCGCGTACCGCTTAGCGAATCAGGCGAGATCGATCTGCTAGCACTCGAGCGCATCTTGAAGCTAAATGCGGGACGCCGCATCATCGGCTCGTTTAGCGCCGCCTCAAACGTAACGGGCGTCATCAGCGACTACAAAAAAATCAGCGAGCTAATCAGAGCCGCAGGCGGTATCGTGGCCTTTGACTGCGCGGCGCTGAGCTCTCACGCAAATTTAGACTGCGATTATTTCGACGCGATTTTCCTCTCGCCGCATAAGTTACTCGGCGGAGTCGCAAGTTGCGGGCTTTTGGCGATCAAAAAGGAGCTGCTTAACAGCGATGTGCCGACCTTTGCCGCGGGCGGGACGGTCGCCTACGCCAGCCGCGAAGGGCACGTGTTTTTGAAAAATCCCGAGCAGCTAGAGGAAGGTGGTACGCCGCCTATTATCGGGCTAATGCGAGCAAATTTAGCCTACGCACTGCGAAATGAGGTCGGTTTTGAGAGGATAAAAAGCATCGAGGACGAGCTCGCACGTCTTTTTGAGAGCGAACTAGCGGGCATTGACGAGATTATAAACTACACTCCAAAGGGCGTGCCGCGGCTACCGATAATTTCCTTTAACGTGCGCGGCGTCTCGGCGTATGATTTCGCCGCGAGCCTTAGTAATGACTTCGGTATCCAGACGCGCGCGGGCGTGATGTGCGCGGGCCCGTACGCTCACGATCTGCTGGGTATCAAGGAGGGGCGCATGCCGGAAGTCAAGCCCGGCTTCGTGCGCATGAGCCTGCACTACACGCACACCGAGCAGGACGTGCTCTATTTAGTTGGCGCGATAAAATCCTGTATCAAAAAGCACCGCGAGCTTTGGGGCGAGGAAAAGGCGATGTATGAGATGTTCGGCGGGAAGATTTTCTAAGCAAAAAAATAAAATTTAATATATAAAAATTGGAATTTATACAAATTATATAAACTATTTGGAGTATAAAATGAAGATTCAAATACTAACTAAACGCACTTGCTTTTTGAGAGATGAAAGTTTTTGTATAAGCAAAATAAGCGAGCCGAGAAGTTTTGATGAATTTGACTTTAATATAATAGATTTTAATGATGGTAAGCTCTGGAAATCTGATAAAAGGAAAAGTATATGTTTGGACATTAAAGGATTTGCTAGCTTATTATCAGAAATACTTAAGGAAACTAAAAAAAGTAATACTTTGATAATAATGCCACAAAATATAACAACAGAAGAAATTGGTGGCGATGGCTGGACAATAAGTATTTCCAATATAAAAATATCTAGTATAATCCAATATTTTCCGGATTCTTTATCGCCAATGATACGTAATTTTCCAACTATCAGATATGAAAGAAGTGTAACTAAAATAGATGATTACACATTCTTATCTGATTTTGTTTTTGATGAGTCTATACACAGATCGTTAAAAAAATCAAACGGCGGAAAAAATGTTATATTGGAGATTAATGGCGTATATATAACAACACTAGACATAAAAGACAATAATGCGGCTCGCGCGGTTCTTTATTTTATATTGTCTAAATATCAGAAGTCTGTAGCTCCGGAATGGATAAACAATATAGAGCATTTTAGTAATATAAGTTATTTGAGTGAAAAAGATGAAATATTAAAACAACTTGATGTATTAGAAAAAGAAATATCTAAAAATAATAGATTTAAATCAATCCTATATTCAACAGGAGATGAGCTAGTTGGTGTAGTGAAGGAAATTTTAGTAGATATTTTCAAGCTAAAAGACAGTCATTTTGCAGATGTGAAAAAAGAAGATTTTAGATTCGAATTTGAATATATTAACTTTATGGTAGAGATAAAAGGAATAAATACAAACATCAAAAATAGCAATATAGCACAGTGCAAGAAACATGTAACTGATTTAATAGCCGAAGACGATACCAAGTCTCCTGGCAATGTAAAAGGCCTGCTGATAGTTAACCCTCAACGCGACATAGAACCTAGCAAAAGGGAGCCGATACATGCCAATCAAATAAGCTATGCAAAAAGTGAAGGTATATTAATAATAACGACTTTAGAGTTACTAAAATTATATCAAGCATATACTAAAGACGAGGTGGTTAGTAATAAGTGTTTTGAAATATTTAAAAATAACGTCGGAGAGTTTAAATTTGATTTATAAAAAGGGCGCAAAGTGCACCCGAATCACGCAAATTTAAGCCATAAATTCGACTCAAATTTGCGCGTAAATAAAATTAGTTTTTGCGACTGTTTGCGTCAGGCGTGAAAAGCGGCTTATCTAGCAGTTTAAAGTCACCTATAAATTTCTGACCATCTTCGCTTGTAGCCCATTTTATAAATTTCTCTGCATTTTCGATGTCAGTTTTAGGGCAGTGTTTTGGATTTACTGCGATTAGAGAGTAGAAGTTTTTAAGATCGTTGTCGCCCTCGTTGATGATGACCATCTCAGGATGACCTTTTTGGTTTGCTTCATATTTAATGTAAGTACCACGATCAGTAAATGTAACGCCTTTTTGCTCAGCAGCAGCATTTATCGTAGCTAGCATACCTTGGCCTGTTTGCATATACCAGCCGTCTTTTTCAGGGACTTCACCAGCGATCTTTTTCCAGATGCCTTTTTCTTTATTGTCTGTGCCTGATTTATCGCCACGTGAGAAGAATTTGATACCATCTTTTTTGATAAGCTCAAAGCTCTCTTTTATATCTTTACCTTTAAATTTATCAGCGATTGATTTATCAGCGATAACGACGAAGTCATTATACATTACGGCATTTCTTTTTAAGCCAAAACCTTTTTCTACAAATTCTTTCTCAACTTTTGGTGAGTGAACGAAAAGTATGTCAGCATTGCAGTCTTCGCCAAGCTTTAGTGCAGCGCCTGTGCCAACAGCTGTCCATTTTATATCAACGCCTGTTTTTGCCTTATAAACTGGATAGATCGCGTCAAGCAAGCCAGTGTTATCTGTACTTGTTGTAGTCGCCATGATTAGTTCATTATCAGCGCCAAACGCCAAAACTGCGGCTGCTAGTGAGCCTAAAATAATCTTTTTCATTTTTCTCCTTTAAAAAAATTGTGATATTATAGCACATTTAAAATAATCTTAAGAAATATGCTAGGAAAGAATAATTGGATTTTTTACTTCACGGCTTTGCAGAAGCCTTTAATCTACTTTTAAACGGCAATCTTGAAACATATTCAGCCATCAAGGCTACCCTTTACACATCAAGTGTGTCGATACTTTTTGCCGTTCTTATAGGCTTTCCACTTGGTTTTTCACTTGGATTTTATGACTTTAAGGGCCGCAAAATTTTACGCCTTCTAAGTGACACAGCTCTTGCCATGCCAACGGTTGCGATCGGTCTTATTTTATATGCATTTATCACGAGAAATGGCCCGCTTGGCAGCCTAAATTTACTCTTTACGCTAAAAGCTGTCATGCTAGGTCAGTTTGTGCTAGCCCTTCCTATCATTATCTCGCTTACTGCAAGCGTGGTTGAAAATATGGATAGAAAACACTACCTAACTATCCTAAATTTACGCCTTGCGCCAGCAAAGCTAGTTTTTTGCGTGCTTTATGAGTTGCGCTACGCTCTAATGGTAGTTATCGCTACTGCTTACGGCAGGATAGTGGCAGAAGTGGGCGTTGCGATGATGATAGGTGGCAACATCAAGTATTTTACCCGCACGATTACCACAGCCGTTTCGCTTGAGACGAACAAGGGCGAATTTGCCATGGGTATAGCGCTAGCTTTGGTGCTCATCTTTATCGCATTTGCGGTAAATTTGGCGATACATGCGCTAAAAAGGCTTGATAAATGAAATTTGATAAATTTAGAAATTTTATGCTCGCAAAAAGCGGCCTGGGCGCGTCAAATTTGAGCCTTTTATTTAAATTTAACGAGAAAGGCGCAAAGTGATAAACGTTAGAAATTTACGCCTAAACTACGGCGCGAGCGAGATTTTAAACATCCCGTGTCTTGATATCGACGTTAGCAAAATCACCGCGCTAACGGGCAGCAACGGTAGCGGCAAAAGTACGCTAATGCGAGTGATGTCGTTTTTGCAAAAGCCCACTAGCGGCGAAGTGCGGCTGTGGGGAAGCAGCGCGCCTAGTCTAAATTTACTGCGCGACGTTAGCGTTTTGCTGCCAGAACCCGCGCTTTTAAAACGCTCCGTGAGAGAAAATTTTAGAGCCGTTTTAAAAAGCCGCGGAGTGCTAGGGGAATTTGACGAGCGAGCGAGCGAGGCGTTAAATTTGGTCGGGCTTGACGAGAGTTTTTTAAACAAGCGTCACTTTGAGCTTAGCTCCGGACAGACGCAGCGCGTTAGTTTTGCGTTAAATTTGGCGCTTAGATCGCGTCTTTATCTACTCGACGAGCCGACAAATAGCGTGGACGTGGGCACGTCAAAGCTGTTTGGCAAAGCGGTGCTTTACATGCGGCAAAGATACGGCTGCGGCTTTGTGATCGCTAGCCACGACGACAAATGGCTAACCGCCATCGCCGAAGAAAACGTCTTTTTGCACAAGGGGCGTGTGTGCGAATTCGAGTACAAAAATATATTCGACGCGCGGGACGGGGTTTTAAAATTTGACGAAAACGCGAGCGTAAATTTACCGCAAAATTTACGTAACGCCGTAAAGATCGCCGTAAATCCAAGTAAAATAACGCTAAGCAAAACGCCGATAGAAGGCTATTTTGAGGGCATCTTGCACTCGGTTTCGCTCTATCTTGGCAAAGAGCTTTTGGTGAAAATCAAAGTCGGCGACTTTTTGATAAAAACGCTGACGGAGAATTCGCAAAATTTTAACGTCGGCGAGATGATTTATTTTAAATTTGACGAAGAAGCGTTTTTGGGGCTTGAGTGAGCCCTGAAATTTTGCAAATTTCGCTTCAAATTTTAAATTTAGACTCGTTTAACGCCCGTTAAAAGAGCCTAGTTAAAAGTAAATATCAAAATGAAGCGTAAATGCAATATATATGCGGAAATTTCATATTTATTTTATCCCCTAAAATTCGCCGTAAGTAATATGCAACTAAGGCATATTTAAGCATATATTAATTTTTTTAATTTATTTTTTTTTAAGTATAAGAAATAAGCCAAAAAGTAGTATAGTTTCACGATCGAGAAAAATCTCAAAAAACAGATAAAAATGATAAAGGAAGGCAATGACTAGCAAGGGCGAATTTGCAGCCGGACGCGGGCTTTACTACTCGCTGTTTTCGCGTTTTTTCGTTTTTAGTCAAGGCGCGGATAGATTTGCAGGTGTAAACGCGATGCTAGGCCTTGCCGCAGCGCACGCTCTAAACGAGGAATCGGCCGCTGCCATAATGCGCATACAGGCAAAATTCGACGAGAAAAATCCGCAAAATTTAGTGGATGAATTCGATGAAATTTTCCACGCTCCGCCAAGTCCGCTTAGAAACTCGCTGTCGTACTACGACGAGGGTTATGAGGTCGGGCATGCCTGCGCGAAAGTGCGTAAAATTTTAGCCCGCACCGACCTTAGACGCGACGAGGCTAAATTTAAAGAAAACGAAGACAACGTGGGCTTTGTATTTGCGCTGATGAGTGAATTTATCGCGCGAGAGAGCGAGCTGGAGCTATACGGCGAGCTTGAGGAGCAGCTTTTTAAAGAGGTCATAAATCCAAACGTCGATGAGTTTATAGAGAGTCTTTTTAATCACAAAAGTAGCGAAATTTACAAAGACGTCGCGGTACTACTGCAAGGATTTATCGAGTTTGAGCGCGTAGTTTTAAGCGCGCCGCGTCCTATAAATCACGGCAAAAACAAAAAGACTTTGGACGGAGTTTCAAGATCTGAGGCTATAAGAAGACAAAAAAACCGAGTGAGAAAGCTAAAAGCTATGGAGGAAGAAAATGCAAAAAAATAGGCGAGAATTTTTAAAAAAGGCGGGGCTAGTCGGAGCTGTAGCGGCTACGGCCGGAGTAGCGACGGCAGCGGCGTCAAACCTAAAATACGGCAAAAGCAAAAAGACCGAAGTGCTTTATAAAAGAAGCAAAAACTGGGATCTATACTACGAACAAGCAAAATAATAAAAATTTAAGAAAGGATAAATATGTCTGAGGCAAATTTACGTCTTATGCCCCACTCAAACGCAGTCGGGCGAAGATCGTTTTTAAAAATGGCCGCGCTAGCGGGCGTAGCGGGCGGCATGAGCGGACTGGCCGCTAGCGGCGTAACCAGAAGTGCGACCAAAGAAGAGATGGCAAATCCGTTTCCTAACTCTAAAATCGTAAAAACTGTTTGTACGGTTTGCTCCGTTGGATGCGGAGTGCGGGCCGAGGTAGAAAACGGCGTTTGGGTGCGCCAAGAGGTAGCCCAAGATCACCCGGTAAGCGCGGGCGGCCACTGCTGTAAGGGCAGCGACGTCATCGATATGGTGCGCTCTCACTGCCGCGTAAAATACCCGATGAAAAAAGCAGGCGGCAAATGGAAACGCATCAGCTACAAAGAGGCTCTCGACGAGATCGGCGCCAAACTAAAGGCGTATCGCGAGAAAAATCCTGAACAAGTGATGTTTCTAGGCTCTGCAAAAGATTGCAACGAACAAAGCTATTATATAAGCAAATTCGTAGCGATGTTCGGGACTAATAACCTAGATCACCAAGCACGTCTTTGACACAGCTCTACAGTCGCCGGTGTGGCGAATACTTGGGGTTACGGAGCTATGACCAATCATCTTGGAGATATCCAAAACGCGAAGTCTATCTTTATAGTAGGCGCAAATCCGGCGGTAAATCACCCTGTCGGCTTTAGACATTTTCTAAAAGCGAAGGAAAATAACGGCGCAAAGCTAATCGTGGTCGATCCAAGATACACGAGAACTGCGGCTAAGGCTGATTATTTTGCTCAAATTCGCACCGGCACGGATATACCTTTTATGTACGGCATGATGAATATCATCTTTCAAAACGGCTGGGAAGATAAGGAATTTATAAACGATCGCGTCTACGGTATGGATCTGATCCGCGAAGAAGCTGCCAAATGGACGCCTGAAGTCGTGGCCGATGTTTGCGGAATCAAAAAAGAGACGCTTCTTGAGATAACCGAAGTTTATGCCAAAAATCGCCCGGGATCGGTCGTTTGGGCGATGGGTCTAACTCAGCACACCATAGGCAGCTCAAACACTCGTATCGCTCCGATCCTGCAACTAGTGCTAGGAAATATGGGCGTATCGGGCGGAGGCTGTAATATTCTGCGCGGTCACGACAACGTTCAAGGCGCGACGGATATGGCGAATTTGCCGACCGAGCTACCTGGGTACTATCCAAAAAACGAAGCCAACTGGAAATACTTCGCTAAGATGTGGAAGGTCGATTTTGAATGGCTCCAAAAGAATTTCGTTAAGCCTGAAATGATGTTTAAACCCGGATTTACGCTATCAAAATGGTGGGCGGGCGTGCTTGACGGTAAAAACGGCAACGAAGCCGTAGATAATGCCGGCGACAGTATAAAAGCCTTAGTGGTAATCGGCAACGGTATCACATCAACCGCGCAACAAGTAAAAGTAAAAGAAGGCCTAGATGCGCTTGAGCTTTTAGTGCTGGTAGATCCTTTCGTAAACGATGCCGGCGTGATAACTGACAAAAAAGACGACGTCTACATACTGCCTGCGGCGACGCAGTTTGAAACCAGCGGTACGGTCGTAGCGACAAACCGCAGCGGCCAGTGGAGAAGCCAGGTCGTAGAGCCTTTGTTTGAGAGTATGCCGGATCATGAAATTTTGTTTGAGCTTGCCAAAAGGCTAGGCTACTATGACGAGCTAACGCGCACGATCAGAGACGCCGAAGGTAAGATCGAGTGGCCTGAGGTCGCTACGCGCGAGATCGCAAATATAATAAAAACTATCGGCATGACGGGTTGGACTCCGGAAAGGCTCAAAAAGCACCAAGAAAACTGGGATAAATTTGACGAAAAAACAAGTCTAGGAAAACCGGGCACCGTAGTCGAAGGCGAATACTACGGCTTGCCGTGGCCGTGCTGGACGGAGGATCATCCGGGCAGCCCGATACTTTACGATATAAACAAGCCCGTTAGGCAAGGCGGTATGGGTTTTAGAAACCGCTTCGGCTTAGAGCATAACGGAGTTAGCCAATTAGCCGCAGACGGTAGCGCGCCAGTAGATTCGTTTGTCAAGGGCGGATATCCGGAGATCAAAAAAGATAACATCGAAAAGGTGCTAGGCATCACGCTAACCGAGGATGAAAAGGCTAAAATAGGCGGCAGCTGGATACATGACGATAGTAATATCATCGCTAAAAAATGCATGGAGAAAAACATCGCTCCGTACGGCAACGCGCGAGCTAGGACGATCGTTTGGACTTTTGCGGATCAAATTCCTCTTCACAGAGAGCCGCTGCATACGCCTAGATTTGATCTAGCGCAGAAGTATCCGAGCTTTGAGGATAAGAAACTTCAAAACCGCGTCGATACGAAATTTAAATCCGTCCAGCTAGCAAAGGACTACTCAAAAGAATTTCCTATTATCCTCACGACGGCTCGCCTCGTAAATTTTAGCGGCGCGGGCATGGAGACGAGAGCTAGTATGTATCTAAGCCGCTTGACGCCTGAGATGTTTGCGGATATCCACCCTGAACTTGCGGCTAAACACGGCATTAAAAACTGGGATTTCATCTGGGTTCATTCGCCTGAAGGTACTAAGGTTAAGGTGCGCGCCAGAGTGGTACCGTCCGTTAAACCCGACACCATCTTTATGCCGTTTCATTATGCGGGTTATATGCAAGGCGTTGATATGACGGGTAATTTCCCGGAAGGCACCAAGCCTTATGCGGTAGGCGAGAGCGCAAATACCGTCACTAACTACGGATATGATATAAACACTCAGATTCCTGAAACCAAAAGCGGTCTATGCCGCATAGAAAAGGCGTAAAATGAGCGAATTTAACGATAACAATAGACTTAAATTTTACTGCGACGACGATAGATGTATCGACTGTAACGGCTGTGCGGTGGCTTGCGACGAGGCTCACGAGCTGCCTCTTGGCATCCGCCGCCGCCGCGTCATCACGCTAAACGAAGGCGTACCCGGTAAGGAAATATCAACCTCGATAGCCTGCATGCACTGCGAGGACGCTCCGTGCTCGCTGGTTTGCCCGGTTGATTGCTTTTATATCAGGAGCGATGGTATCGTGCTACACGACAAAGATATCTGTATCGGCTGCGGATACTGTCTATACGCGTGTCCGTTCGGCGCACCACAATTCCCTAAAGATGGTGTATTTGGCGCAAGAGGCGTTATGGATAAATGTACGATGTGTGCAGGTGGTCCGCTACCGACAAATAGCGAAGCCGAGCGCGAAGAGTACGGCCAGGATAGAATTTCCGAAGGCAAAGTGCCGGTTTGTGCCGCAATGTGCTCGACAAAGGCGCTGCTAGTAGGCGAATCTGTAATGATAGAAAAAATCTACGGCGATAGGGTCAAGGCACGCGGCTACGGCTTTAAAGACCTAAAACAAACTCCGACCTGGAAGCTCGCCTACTATGCTGGCGATAGGCTTAAGATAAAATCTTAAAATTTAGCTCACTCTCGCCGAGATTGCAGGAGCGAGCAATCTCATCAAATTTGACGCAGTTTGGCTGCGTCAAATTTAACTCACGCTTCTTTAGCTTTATTAAATTTTTACGCGTTAGTTGGAATAAAAGTGGATAAAATTAAGTAGAAAAAGGGCGGTCTCCCGCCCTAAATTTACGCTCTAACAGGCGACAAATACGGATTTGCCGAGTGCATCGACATCTCGTTTTGCTCTCTAAATTTGATAAATTCCTCTTCGCTTAGACGCCTGATATTTGCTATCGTCATCTTTAGAGGTGTGATGCCTGAGAGCGGATCTGGGTCGCTGGCGTTTGCTAGCTCGTTACCGTCGGCCTCGCTATAGTGGAAGGTCGTAAATATCGTGCCTTCTTTTAGATCCGGATTTACGCGCAGTTTTGCCGCGATCTGTCCGCGTTTGTTTTGCACGAGCGCGTAGCAGCCTTCCTCTAGCTCTCTCTCGCGAGCGATATCCGGGCTCACCTCTATGAGCGCGCCCTCTACGCCAGCACCGTACTCTAGGGCAGGGCACTCTCTCGTCATCGTTCCGGTGTGGTAGTGATAGACCTTGCGTCCGGTCGTAAATAGGCACGGATATACCTCGTCTGGTACTTCGCTAAGCGCTCCGCTACCGACCGGATAGCCGTCCGGGATATTCATCTTAGCTCTAAATTCGGTCTCGGCCTTTGCGCGCTCCCCTTTATCGTCTAGGTACAGCACCGGCGCAAAGCGGAATTTACCGCCCGGTAGCATAGACTTGTGATCTGCGTAAAGCACCGGCGTACCCGGATGCTCCTCGTCGGGGCACGGCCAGCTGATACCGCCTAGCTTGCCTAGTCTATAGTAGCTGATACCACCGAAAAATTTAGGCATGAGTTCCCTTAGCTCGTTCCAAATTTGCTCAGGGCTCGCAAAATCAAATCCCTCTAGCCCCATGCGGTTTGCGATGTTGCACACGACTTTCCAGTCAGGCTCTACGCCGCTAACCGGTTCGCTAGCCTTGCGCGTTCGCTGGACGCGGCGAGAGGTGTTGATAAACGTTCCGTCCTTTTCGCCCCAGCCAGCGGCAGGTAGCACCACGTCGGCCTTGTGCGCGCTCTCTGTGAAAAACAAATCCTGCACTATAAAGCAGTCTAGATGATGCACGGCGTGGACGAAGTGCTCGGTCCAAGGGTCGCTCATTACGGGGTTTTCGCCGTAGACGTAGAGGACTTTTAGCTCGCCGCTATCCATTTTATCCGGCGCTTGCGTTAGCTTAAAGCCCGGAACCGGATTTAGCTCAAAGTGCCATACTTTGCGCGCTTGCTCCTGTGCATAAGGGCTATTTACCGCGCCGGCCGGGATGACGTTAGGCAGCGCGCCCATGTCGCATGCGCCTTGGACGTTGTTTTGACCGCGCAGAGGATTTACGCCCGCACCCTTTTTGCCTAAATTTCCGGTTAAAACGGCTAAATTTGATAGCGAAAATACGTTTGACGTGCCGTCGCTAAACTGCGTGATGCCCATCGTGTAGCAAATCGCCGCCGCGCCTGCTTTAGCATACATTCTAGCTGCCTCTATGATGAGCTCTTTTTTTATACCAGTTTCGCACTCGAAACGCTCAGGCGTAAAGTCCTTAACCGCTTCTTTTAGATACTCAAATCCCTCGGAGTATTTTTCTATAAATTCGCTATCTTGCAAATTTTCGGCGATTATGACGTGCATCATCGTGTTTAGCGTTTTGATATTCGCTCCGATCGGGATTTGCAGATAGATATCGGCTTTTTTGGCCATATCGGTGCGTTTTGGATCTACGACGATCATCTTTGCGCCGCGCTGAAGTCCGCGCTGCATCTGCATAGCGATGATCGGGTGGCACTCGCTCGTGTTGGTACCGATGAGTAAAAATACGTCCGTGTCGGTCGCAAATTCTACTAAATCGTTCGTCATCGTTCCGTTTCCTAGCGTGCTGGCAAGACCTGCCACTGTAGGAGCGTGTCAAAGACGGGCGCAGTGATCGACGTTGTTGCTACCCTGAGCTCGGAAAAATTTCTGGAAAACGTAGTTGTCTTCGTTATTTGAGCGCGCGGAGCTAAAGCCCATGATCGAGCTTGGACCGTATTTTGCGACGGTGGATTTAAATTTATCCGCGAGGAAATCATAAACCTCCTCAAAACTCACTTCTTCAAGCTCTCCGTGCTTGTCGTAGACGCCATTTAGCTTTCTCATCATCGGTCGGCTTAAGCGTTTAGGA
The DNA here is from genome assembly GCF_003048405.1 of Campylobacter concisus. Taxonomy (NCBI): domain Bacteria; kingdom Pseudomonadati; phylum Campylobacterota; class Epsilonproteobacteria; order Campylobacterales; family Campylobacteraceae; genus Campylobacter; species Campylobacter concisus. The sequence continues at coordinate 150,286 of NZ_PIQS01000003.1, forward strand.
GAGTTTACGAACTCCCATCCGAACATTCCTTTTAAGCAAAGTTCGCCGTCGTTTACGTGGTGGTCTTTGCTAGGTTTGGCATCTACGATTCTACCGTTTCGCACGATAAGATCGATGCCGCAGCCCGTACCGCAATATGGACAGGTGGTCTTTACGATCTCTTCCATTTTTGCTCCTTTCTAGTATTACTGAAAATTATGAGATTATTATACAACTGCAAATATAAATTTAGTTTTAAAATTAGTATATTTTTTTAAGAATTATTTAAGTAATATGTAAATTTAGAATATTCCTTTTTTGGCTAAATTTGCCTTTAAAATCGTATTTTGAAAGAAAAATCACATATTAGTCATTTTGATAAAATTTGTCCTACCGGTACCACTCTATAACAATCTATTAAAGATTTCTTGCTGCCGATAACTTGCTTATATCTCCATCCCATCCCTACTGTATGCTTTGCCTTTTATCTCATTTTTTATCTCCGTAGGCTCATCATTCAACAGCTTATTAAAATCCGGTATTAAATTGCTTATTTTTAAGATAAAATTAATAACTTTCGTTTTAAAGTTTTCTAATATAGTTAACTTATCCTGTAAATTTTCTATCGTTTCGTCTTTAACTTTTGCTTCTTCTTCTAGCTCAGATATTCTTTGAACTTTGCCATTTATAGAAGTTTGTAGTTTAACGATTTGTAGTAGCTTGCTTTCATTGTCTTCCTTTAAGGCATTCTCGTTACTTAACGACGCCTCCAGCTCTTCGTTTCTTTGTTTCAAAGACTGATTTGTTTTTTCTTTGCTTTCTAGATCTGTATTAGCTTCTTCGAGCTTGCTTTGTAGGGCATCGCTTTGGTCGGCTTTTTGTTTTAGTTTATCTATTTGCGCTATATCAGCTTCAATATTTTCTAATCGGCTTTTTAGTTTATTGTTTTCATCTTCTTTTTGAATTAGCTCGGCCGAGAGATTGCCTATTTGTAAATTTCTATCTTTTATAATTTCGTCTTGATTATTTAGATTTGCGTTTATCTCTTTTAGCTTTTTATTTTCTTGGATTAGATTTTCGTTGGATTGATCCAGCTCGTTATTTTTTACAATTATCTCACCCTTGTTTATTAGTTGATTCGTTAGCTCGTAAATCCTTTGTTTTAGTTCTACGTCGGTAACTATACTTATATTATTTTGCATTTGATCTAATACTAAATTCGTAAGACTCGTTATAAAAGTCTTATCGTCCTCAATTTCCAATCTCAAATAGTCTTTGCCGAACATAGACTCTTTCTTTTTTATATACTTTCTTGCTTCATCGACTATGGATTGTCTAATTTTATTTTTAAACTTTTGCTCATTACTATACTCTTTTTCTGTTTTGTGCATTTGTTTTATATTTTTATGCCTCATCTTAGAGCCTAGCTCGCCGCGCAATGCTATGCCCTTAAACGCCGCCCCTCCCATTTCTTGCATACTTCTGCCGAATTTTAGCGTTTCGCCCTTGCCGCTAAACCTAAGATTTTTATGGTTTTCAAATTGGTAATTCGTAAAAATAAGCTGATAATGCTTAGTTTTCTCATCGTTGTGCTCAGCGATTAGCAGGCATTTAACGCCGTATTTAGCGCAATAATCGTTTGCAAATCTTCTAACTCTGTCGAGCGAGACCTGAGCGTTGATAAAATTTACTTCGGTTTTATTTAGCCCTTCTTTGGATTCTTTATTCCGATCGGTGCCGAAACTTATGACTATTTCGGAAAACCCGACCATATTTTCTCGCCAACGATTCTTTACCACCTTGCCGTTTTTATAGATTTTAGTTTGGGCTTCGTAGTCGGCTTTCATTTTTTCGTGGTATTTTTTCAAGAGTGCTTTTATATACTTTCTATCGTTAAATTCCCTATCGCTACTAGGCATCTCTCGCATATTGCCGTTATCGTTATATTCGCTAAGCACTATGTATCTATTATTTCGGCTGTTACCTCTAAGATATCCGATTTTAGAGGCGTGTTTGACCTCTCTAACATTGTGCTCATACCTTATAATAGCCTTTTTGAGCGTCAAGAATTCGCTTCTTACACAAAGAACTAGGCTGTGTCCGCCTATTTGAAGAGCATTACTCATTTTTGATCCTTTTCTTTATTATCTACTATAGAAATTAAGAGCATGTTTTAACACTTTTTTGAAAAATATAAGCTGCAATATCCGTTATCGCAAACGCTATGCGAGAATTCTTTGCATCTCCAATTTTGATATAACGTGGAATATCCCTGCCCTGCGATATACGAAGATCAAGAGTGGATATACCAATACCAAGAACCGCTGCGGTTTGCTTTCTGTCTAAAACCACCTTTCCTTTATATTGGCTAGATATGTGCTCAAGAAGCGTTTTGTATTCTAGGTCGTTATATAATTCATTAAGCATATTATTTTTCTCCTTTTGCTTAGTTCTTACATAACTAATTACAGCAACTTTTTATTTACTTTTGCTATTTTGAGCGGTTTTTGGGTAGTTTTTTGAAAAACTTTTAATACCATATGGTTCTTTAGAGTATTTTAGAGTAATTGAGAGTAAAAAATTGTTTTCTTGTTTTTTAAAACAAAAATAAGGTATCTTAGATTAACTTAGAAAGCTTGGTAAGAAATTGGAATATTAAAAAATTTCGGGAACAAATAGGGAACAAATTTTATAAAACTAAGAAAACTTAAAGCTCTTGAAATATCGGTAAAATCGGGGTTTAAAGAGATTTTTGAGTATATATGGCTCCGGATGCTGGATTCGTATAATACTATTTCTTAAAGTATTTTATATACCTCTAATATACTACAAAAATACCTAAAATAGGCGATTTTATTGATTAAGCTTATTCTAAGCTATCCTAAAATATCATGTATTTTTATAAAAATAGAGGGGAAATAAAGGGGAAAAATGCTTCGCCACTTTTTAAGTAAAAGGAGAAACCTTAAATGGCTTTAATGTCTTATAATAAATTTGCAAATACAAATAAATATCCGGGAGTTAGAATTTATATTCCCGAAAATAACGATATGATTTTTTACGTAAGATTAGACGGCAAAGACATAAAAGTAGGCTCAAAATCAGAAGGCGTAAACGTAACCTACGCCTATAATAAAAAGAAAGAATACGACACCAAAAAGAGAAACGGCGAGCTACCGGATAGTATAACTAAGAAACAGCTTGTTAAAGGTGGTTTAAAATTTGATGACATAGCAAAAGCATTTTTTGATTATAGGCTCGAACAAACGCCAGATAAAACGGAAAACATTAAAGAGCAAATTTGTATGTATGAGCAGTATCATAAAAGTAAATTCGGAAGTATCGTTACAAGCTTGATAAGCTCCGAGATGATACAAGAGCATTTTAAAAATATAAAAGAAACTGTGTCTAGCAGAACCGGTCGCAAGCTATCACAATCGCGTACAAATGCTATTATGGGCATAATAAGAACGATTTTTAACTACGCTATAAAACAAAAGCTTATATCTCATCTTAGTCCATTTGATATAGAGATCAAAAAACCAGATAATAAACGAGAAAGATTTTTAGAACTTGTAGAAATCGAGCTTTTACGCAAAGAGCTAGCCTGTAAAGGAGATTTTGCACTAGAGTTATTCGTAGAACTTGCTTTATGTACTGGAGCTAGGCTTGATGGCATATTAAGTATAAAGAAAAAAGATATATCGCTTTCAAATATGAGTGTAAATATAACCGACTTTAAAAGCAAAAATCCAGAAAATAAAAGATATACGGGATTTTTAAGCGATGAGGCATTGGTGCTGATAAATAAAATTTACACGAAGATTTCGCCAAATGATGCTCTTGTCGATAAACCCTACGCCACACTTCAAAACGTTTTGCAACATCTATTAAACAAACTCTTTAATGATGGGCTTGCGCCAGAGGATAGCGCAAATAGGGTCGTAATACACACGCTAAGGCACACGTTCGCCTCTCATCTGGCCATAGCCGGCACCCCGATACTAACGATAAAAAAGCTCATGAATCACTCTGATATCAACCATACTCTAAGATACGCGAAACTAATGCCAGACAGTGGTAAGGAGATGGTGAAGAAACTATATAAAGTATAATTTTGTGGTTTATATGTAAAAAAAATTGTATAATCCAACAATTATTAGATAGATTGAGATGTTCGATTCTGTCGCTTACCATTTTTAAAAATAAAACCATAAATTTAAATCGTATATATTATATATAGGCAAACACAATGACCCAAAAAAGAGAATTTATACCGCAAGAGCTTCCGCTGGATTTTAAGCCTACCGAGAAAATTTATAAAGCGCTAAATAGAGCCTCAAGAAAACTAGGCGAACTAAACGGTTTTATAAAAACCATTCCAAACCATTATATTTTGATAAATTCTCTCGTACCGCAAGAGGCAAAAGATCAAGCGCGATCGAAAACATTATCACGACCACGATGAGCTATTTTTAGCGCAAATAGACGAAACCAAAATAGCTCAAAGTGCAAAAGAGGTTATGAAAAAATACGTCGCAGATTTATTAAGGATTATATAAGTTTGTATAGTCCTAAAATACAATATTTTAAGCTGATTATAACTTTTTAGAATTATAAATCTATCGTCAAATGGGTTACCCAATGGGTTACTCAAAGCGGCACAAAGGATTTTAAAAAGGACTCAAATGTCAATCAGTCTAAGCGAATACAAAAAGACGAAAGTTCCAAATATCTACGTGAGTAAAAATCATACGAATAAGTTTTTATTCAGAAAAAGAAGTAGCGACGGAAGGCGAGCCACTAAGGTAGTAGAAATAGCCGTAAGAGAAAAATGGACCGGGCGGGAATATTTACAAGAAGCTATGGCGGTTTTTGCGGAGTGGGCAAAAGGCAAAGATATGGCGGCATCTAATATTTCTAGAATCCAGCCAAACATCAAAGTTAAGCAGCTTTGGGATTTATATATGGAAACTAGAGCCAAAACCAAAGCTACGACCGGGCTAGCGGCGATGTTTAACAATCATATCAAAAACAGCCCGCTAGGCTCGCTGGCTATAGAAAAGGTAACGCTTGATCATATTCAAATTTTTTATAACTCTATGCGAAGCAAAGGGCTATCGCCAAAAACATACAATAAAACGATAAAAGAAATTTTACGCCCTATGTTTAAGTACGCGCTTATTCATAGGGCTCTAGCTTTCGAGCCGACGTTTGGTTTAAAGCTTGATAAAATCGAGAAAAAATCAAAAGTTATCAACTGCTCGGATAAGCTTAGAAATTTATTTTCTGCCATTAATGAGCTTTACGCCGACGACGTTTTTTACTGGACGCTTTTTGCCCTGATTTTTACGGGCAGGCGAAAGTCCGAAATCTTAAACCTAAAATGGAAAAACATAAATTTCGGCAATAACACGATGCTTTTAGAGAGGACGAAAAACTCTAACGACTATATCGTAGCTATCCCAAATTTTATAGCCGCCAAACTACAAGAGATACCGAGGGTAGTTGAGCTAGTGTTTGCCAGCCCCGTAAGCGGCGAGACGATAGTTAATCTAGACAGGCAAGTCAAAAAAATCAGAGAACTCTCAGGAGTTGAGAATTTTCACCTACACATGGCGAGAGATATAGTAGTCGGCGCTCTTGCGGAAGCTAGCGCGGATATCCATACGATGTCATAAAATTTTTTAATACACATTTTAATAATGATAGCTCCTTCATTCCAAAATGAGAGTCAAGTTAAAATTTGCCTATGTCACTCTCGTTTTAACGACAATTAAAGATTTTTCAAAACTCTCTTATATTTTTTTGCTACTATACTATTTTTATACTATCGAGAAGGATATTTGCATGAAAAGTTTTGATACCAAAGTTACTTTTCAATCAATAAAAAACGATATCAAACCGTCCGATTCAGCTATCATAGAAGCGGTTGCAAATGCCATTGATGCCGAAAGCAAAAATATTTATGTAAATTTGTATGAAAATATTGATAATAGCGGAATGTTTGACCATGTTTATTACAGCATAGATATAGCTGATGACGGATTAGGAATACCTACTGACGATAACGAATTTGAGGAAGTTTTTTGTCAATACAAAGTCTCTACTAAGTACGAAAAAACAAATTACGGTAAAAGAGGTAGGGGAAGATATACGTATCTTACTGTCACAAATAATCCTAACAATATTAATATTTTTGTCGCTAGAAATAATGTAATACATAAGATTACATTTGATTGCAAAGATAAAAGAAATATAGCAATCATGAAAGACGTTTTTGGTGGCAAAATCGATACTAAAATTAACAATAGTTTTACAACATTAATACAATTTAAAAATATTTTGACAAGTTATTTTGATGTAGAAAAACACACAAAAGAAGCTTATGTCGAATATATAAGAAATGAGCTTATATCATATTTTGCCGACAGAATAGCCTCGCATAGTACAAAAATATACGTTAATGACGAATTATTGGAGATAAAAAATTTTATAGAAAAACAAATAGAAAGCAAAATCACTGTTTTGAACGAAGATCTTGAGTGTCATTTTAATGTCGATTTTTATATATGGAACGATAGAGTTAAACTAAAACCAGATAGACAAAAGCATATATTATTTTTAGATGATAAAGGTGCGCTAAAAGGCATAGCACCATCAGGTAAAAACAAATTATCTTTCCCTGGCTTTAAACAAAATCATTCCATAATAGTGAAATCAAAGTATTTTGCAGATAAAGACTATATTGATGGCCAGGATGATTATGATAATGTTTTTACTGCTGTTTCTTATATACATCT